>DOVB01000166.1 GCA_003520285.1 Halieaceae bacterium | reverse complement strand
CTCGAGCCCGCGTTGGGTCAGGCCTACGATTTAGTACTCTTGTGGGACTTTGCTGCGTACTTTTCCGAATCAAACTTGAGCTGGCTTGACCGTTTGTTAGATCAGTTTGTCACTGACAGCGGTGCTGTCCATGGATTCCTCTGTCACAATACCACGCGGCACTTATTTGCTAAGCACTGGGGTGTGCACGATCGGGAACATCTGATCTGCGAAGATCGCTCGGGCGTTCTGCCTTACCAACACCAGCGGTTGAAGTTCACGCGAAATTTGAGCTCGTTCACCATCGAGAAAAGCGTTCTTCTTAAAG
The DNA here is from genome assembly GCA_003520285.1 of Halieaceae bacterium. Classification (GTDB taxonomy): domain Bacteria; phylum Pseudomonadota; class Gammaproteobacteria; order Pseudomonadales; family Halieaceae; genus Aequoribacter. Next base: position 3,917 of record DOVB01000166.1, on the reverse strand, counting down.
ATGGCCGGCTCGAGGTCGTGCTGAGGCGAAAATCAGCCTCATAGTCTCAGCCCGTAGCGTTGACTCAAGTAGTGCGCAATGCCGTCACTGTCGTGATGGCCGATAATGCCTGTGGCAATCTCTAGCAGCTGTGGTTTGGCATTATCGGGCGCATAACTCTCATCGGCGCATTCGAACATCGTGACATCATTGTCGCTGTCGCCAAAGCAAATCACCCGGTCTGCGCCGAGCTGTTGTTTTAGCTCTTTTACGGCAGCACCTTTATTGCCCTCGCAGTGGTGAACATCGAGCCAGTAAAGATCCCGGCCCTCGAACGCTGGGCCACCATAGGCTAATAAATGTGGCTCTAACGCAATTTGCTCAATGATTGTCTCAATTGCATGTTGCGACCCTAGTCCGCTGAAGTTAGCGATTGGTGCGTGGGGAGGCATCTCATTCAAGGGCCTTACCGCCTCACCGCGTTCGCGTTCGATATACGCTGCAAGTTTTTGTTCATAATCTTTAAGTCTGGCTGAGTGATAAACGCCATGATACGAACCGTTCTCAAAAGTGTGAACGAAAGGGCTGACATCAGCGCTAGTGAAGGCTAGCAGAATATGCGCGATTTCGTCCTGAGTGAGTAAGCATTGGCGAGAGTAGGCATCAGATTCGGGATCCCATATCAACACGCCATTCTTGACAATGTGGGGTTGAGTGAAACGGTGATCTTTTAGGACTGATTGGGCTCCATGCAGTGATCGCCCGGTCGCGACTGTGTATGCGATACCGAGGTCTGTTAAGCCTCGCAATACCTTAGCGGTGTAGTCTGAAATGGTCGAATTTGCGCTTAATAACGTGCCATCTAAGTCAAACACTAAAAGATCGGACATAATTTTCTCAGTTTAGACACTGTAGTCACAACACCTTGGGGATGACCGAGGTCGACGCGTTGCATCTGCCTCGGTCATGGTCTCGAGCGCTGGCGTTCGCGCTTCTCAACTTGTTTTATCAGCAATCCAATCATCAACCAACGACTCTAGTACAGCCAGTGGAAGAGGGCCTTGTCGCAGGATCAGATCGTGGAATTCTCGTATATCAAACTGGTCTTGGAGACTGGCGCGAGCCTTTTCTCGGAGCGCCACAATTTTGATCATTCCTACTTTATACGCAGTTGCCTGAGAGGGCATAACAATATAGCGCTCAATGGCTTTCACGATATCCGACTCCGGATTCGGGGTGTTGATTTTCAAGTAGTCGATCGCTTCTTCACGAGTCCACTTTTTGGCGTGGATGCCGGTATCTACAACCAGACGGCAGGCACGCCATAGCTCCATAGCCAAACGACCGAAATCGCTATAAGGGTTTTGGTAGAGCCCAATTTCTTTGGGGAGCAGTTCTGAGTAGAGACCCCAGCCTTCGGTATATGCAGTGTAACGGCCGTATTTTCTGAACTGTGGCAATCCTTCAAGTTCTTGCGCGATTGCGATTTGCATGTGATGTCCTGGAATACCCTCGTGATAGGCGAGTGCCTCCATTTGATAGACTGGCATGGCCTCCATAGCGTAGAGATTGGCGTAGTAGGTACCGGGACGAGAGCCATCTGGGGCTGGGCTTTGATAGAATGCTTTACCAGCAGATTTTTCTCGAAAGGGCTCAACGGCTTTGACGATCAGATCGGCCTTGGGTTTGGTAATGAATAATTCGTCGAGGCGGACTTTCATGTCGTCGATCCAAGCGGTTGCTTCGTCAAGGTATCGCTGCTTGCCTTCAGGGGTGTCGGGATAGTAGAACTGCGGGTCGCTGCGGGTGAAATCGAAGAAATCTTGCAAATCACCCTGAAAATTCACCGTCGCCATGATGGCTTTCATTTCGGCATGGATTCGGGCGACTTCGGTCAATCCGAGTTCATGAATTTCGTTCGCATCCATCGTCGTGGTTGTGGTTCGAGCCAGAGCTCGATTATAGAATGCTTCGCCGTCCGGCAGCTTCCAAGCACCAGCGCGGTTATCGGCTTGAGTTTCAATATTGCCTACCGTTTTAGCCAGCGCGGCGAAAGCGGGTCCGACGGAGAGCGCCAAAGCCTCAGTGGCGGCCGCGACAAGCTCAGCAGATTCGTCTGGAGCGAGCTCGACGGACGCGAGTTTCTTTTTGAAATCGGCGAGTAGAGTGGAGTCTTCACCATCTGTGAAGGGCGCTCCGGTAGTGACGTTATTGATATCGCTCAAAATATAGGGATAAACGAATTTTGGAGCCAAAATATTGAGCTCGGCGCGTTTATAAAGATTGGCCTCGAGCTCGGCGAACACGCGTGGGAACTCATTCAGACGGCTGATGTAATCTTTCGCATCTTGAGCGGACCTAATCAGATGTTGATTGATCATAAAAGAGGGCAAGCCAGAGTGCAGGCCAAACATCTGATTAACGGGGTAATTATGGTAACGCCACTGATAATCACCAATTTCTTGTTCTAACTGCTCGGTCATCAGTTTTAAACTGAGCCGTGTTTGATTATCGAGAGTAGACGAGTCAATGGCTTGAACGCGCGCCAAATTCTGTTTTGCAATCTCTAGTTCTTCCTCGATTGTTTCATCGGTATAGCTATCGAGCTTGTCATAATCCGTCTTGATGCTTAGATACGTTTGCGTCATGGGCGATCGCATGACTGACTCGTTAAAGATGTCTTCGAACAGTGCGTTGGCGATATCGCTGGGCGTTTGCTCGGCTTGATCACTACCCGCATCGGAGTCGGGACTCTGGGGTTGGCAGCCGACTAACAATGCCAGGAGCGTTAGGCTAGCAATAGAGAAAATAGATCTGATTGTCATAAGGATATCCTTCTTGAGACCTCACAAATCGCTGTCGATTTGCCGAGGTTTTGCGCGCAGTAATGGCTCATTGCGCTCCGCGCTCGAGTCGCTCTTGCACCACCTCTGTCGTCGGATCATCAGTGAGTAGTGAAGCCTCTCCGTTAGCTCATTAGGATAGCGCTTGTGATCGCCGGGGTACATCTTTTTACTCTGGTTAACACTGCACCTTTGTCTTTGGTGAGGGGAGTAAAGCAGATCTTTCCGCTGTGGTTTGGGGAGTAAAATTGTTAATTAGATAAAACCCGAGTAAAATAGTCGGGATAGAAGATTAAGGGAAGGGTGCGAATGCGACTTACCACAAAAGGGCGTTACGCGGTGACGTCAATGCTTGATTTGGCACTGCACCGGGACCAAGGTCCTGTTGCGTTAGCAGGGATTTCGGCTCGACAGGATATTTCATTGCCGTATCTGGAGCAGCTGTTTGCTCAGCTCCGAAGACATGGATTGGTCCGTAGTGTGAGAGGTCCCGGTGGTGGCTATTATCTGGGAAAAGAGCTCGAAGTGATTAGTATTGCGGACGTGATCGAAGCGGTAAACGAACACACTGACGCAACGCGATGCCGCGGTAAGGGGTCATGTCAACGAGGACAAACCTGTCTTACGCATCATCTTTGGGCAGGCCTAAGCGATCAGATTCGTGATTTTCTGCGTAATATCAGTCTTGCTGACCTCGTGGCAAGAGACGATATCCGGAATATTGCGCTGCACCAAGATGAGCGGGTGCGGCAGGACTTGCAGCCACTCGTGGCTCTTGTGAACGAATAAACGCTGCAACAGCGAAGAGGTTTTATGGCAAACGAACACATTAATGAAGTGATACAGCGCGAATACGCGCCCGGATTCATCACCAATATCGAGTCAGATACCCTTCCCCCGGGGCTGAGTGAGTCAGTGATTCGTATCATTTCCGCCAAAAAAGAAGAGCCCGAGTGGCTACTCGAGTGGCGTTTGGCCGCCTATCAAAAATGGTTAGAAATGACGCCACCCGATTGGGCGCAGGTAACGCATCCTAAAATTGACCATAACGCTATTTCTTACTTTTCAGCACCTAAATCGATGGCAGATAAGCCC
>DOVB01000141.1 GCA_003520285.1 Halieaceae bacterium | reverse complement strand
AAAAGAGAGGGTTTGGCCGAGTCTTTGTCGGCTGGAACGGGTCTGGGGTGGCGCGGTGGAGCACTGTTCTACATTGATATTGCTCTGACTGAAGCTGGCGTCGCTGCCTATCCTAGGGTTGTGCAAATGACGCATACGGCACTACAGAAGATCCGAGAGCAGGGCCCTCAGTCATGGGTTTTCGATGAACTCAAGCGTTTGTCGGATCTTGATTTCAGATTTCAAGAGAAGGGTGAGCCTATCCGTTACGTCAGTCGTTTGGCGGATGCCATGCACACCTATGAAGTGACGGATTGGTTGCGCGGCGGTCTGTACCTTGAGGACTACAGAGCTGAAGTGATTGCTGATGCACTCGCGGCTCTTAATCCCGATAATGCTTTGGTGACGGTATCGTATCCTGGTATCGCCACTGCGGCGCTCTCTCCGAATTATCAAACCCCTTATGCGGTAAAGAGTGCTGACTCAGTCGCCACGGTGCTAAGTTCAGAGGATCCTGCTGCGTTAGCACTGGATCTGCCTGCTCCCAACCGCTTTATCGCAGATGTGGTCGATGTGATCGAAGGTGATGACTCAGAAGATCGCCCCGAGCGTCTCGCGAGCGATGATGTCACACTATGGTACTTGCATGACGACACTTTTAATGTCCCCAAGGGGGCGCTGAATATTAACTTTCGGAGTCACTTAGTAGGGCAATCAGTAACGCAAGACGTTGCACTGGAGCTTTACACTGCACTGGTGAATGATAAAGCCAATGATTTCGCGTACGCGGCGCAGTTAGCGGGGTTGAATAGCTCGATTTATACGCATCAGCGAGGGCTGAGTATGCGCGTTAATGGCTACGACGATAAGCAAGTGATATTGCTGAAGGAGCTCATTACAGTTGCTCAAGCGATGGATTTTTCTGCGGATCGGTTTAACAATTTAAGAGCGGAGCGTGTCCGTCGGATTCAGAACAAGTCAGCAGAGCGGCCTGCCAGTCAAGTGATGGGGGCTCTGCGCGAAGCTACCAATCATAGCGCTTGGAGCGATGAGCAGAGACTCGCGGTCCTGACATCGATAACACTCGAAGAGACTTTGGCGCTTGCCAAGGCGTTCTGGCGGTCAGTGCAGATCGAAGCGCTGCTCTATGGGAATTATGCTCCCGAAGATGCACAGCCAGTGATTGCCGCCTTGCAACCACTGGTGGCCTCAGAGCAGGAAAACTTACCCGCGCTTAAAGTCACTCGTCTGCCCACTGCGCACCAACAGTTGACTGATGTGTTAGATCATAATGATTCGGTAGTGAGTTGGTATATTCAGGGAGGTAGTCGCAACTACGAAGATCGCGCCCTGTACGCGCTCACCGCGCAAGCAATGAAGTCGGGCTTCTTCCAGCAACTGCGCACTGAGCAGCAATTAGGTTACATTGCCAGCGCGTTCTCGTGGGCGCAAAATGAGGTGCCCGGGGTCGTTATGATCATTCAGTCCCCGAGTCACTCTAGTAAGGCCGTTTACGATGCGATGGCGACCTTCGTTACAGAGGTGCCAAGGACTATTGATGCGGCTGCTTTCGAGAGACATCGCGCTGCTCTGGTTGCAGAAATTACCGAACCTCACAAGAATCTGTGGGAACGAGCGGAGTTCTTTTGGAGTTCAATGGGTCAAGGCGATTACAGTTTCGAGTCGCGTGACAAATTAGCCGCCGCTGTTGAGGCAATTCCTTACGAGTTTTGGCTTGAGTTTTTTCGGACCGAGTTTATCGACTCCCCCAGGTCGCTGCTGGTGGTAGCACCGGGGCAGTTCGCTGATAGTGTGTCAGAGCCAAAAATGTACGACAGTGCCCAGCAGGTTAAGGACGGTAACGACATATTCTCTATCACACTGGCAGAATGAAAATTTACTACAAATAGAGGGGTTTTCTGAGCTGTTATGAGGTGTTTTAAGCGGTTCTGAGTTGAGTTAAGCGGCAATTTTGTAATATTATTACGTTTCACGAAGCGCTATGGATGCCCTTGCCCACGTCTAGGAGATGGAACAGTATGATTCATGACGAAGATCCACAAGAAACAAGAGAGTGGATTGAGGCACTCGACGCAGTAGTTCGCGCATCAAGCCCGGCACGAGCCGGGTTTTTATTGCGGGAACTTGCCAAACACGCAACCCAAGAACGACTTCCACTCCCCTCCGCGATTACCACCCCTTTCCGCAACACCATTGCTGTCTCTGAAGAAAAAAATATGCCCGGCGATTTGTTTATGGAGCGAAGAATTCGCTCATTAACACGCTGGAATGCTATGGCAATGGTCATGCGCGCGAATGACAACGATGAGGGCTTGGGCGGTCATATTTCGAGTTTCAGCTCAAGTGCCACACTCTACGACGTTGGCTTTAACTATTTTTTCCGCGGCAGTGACGGCGATCATTTGGGCGATTTGGTGTTTTTTCAGGGGCATAGTGCGCCCGGGGTATATGCTCGGTCTTACCTCGAGGGACGTCTCACCGAAGAACAGCTGGATAATTTTCGGCGTGAAGTCGATGGCAATGGCTTATCCTCATACCCACATCCCTGGCTGATGCCTGATTATTGGCAGTTTCCAACAGTATCTATGGGTTTGGGGCCGATCCAAGCCATTTATCAAGCCCACGTCATGAAGTATCAGCAGAAGCGGGGCTTGGTTGATCACGGCGATCGCAACGTTTGGTGTTTTCTAGGTGATGGCGAGTGCGATGAGCCTGAGTCATTGGGTGCGATTTCACTGGCTGGTCGAGAAGGCCTCGGCAACCTCACTTTTGTGATCAACTGTAACCTGCAGCGATTGGACGGCCCGGTCCGCGGCAATGGAAAAATCATACAAGAGCTGGAGGGTGTCTTCCGCGGTGCTGGTTGGGACGTGATTAAGGTGGTGTGGGGTCGACGCTGGGATCCATTGCTTGAAAAAGACGAAACCGGATTACTTCAGAAGCGCATGGATGAGGTCTGTGACGGCGAATTGCAGAACTATAAGTACAACGGCGGCGCCTATACGCGAGAGCATTTTTTTGGCAAGTACCCAGAACTTCTCGAGTTAGTCGCGGATCTATCGGATGAGGAAATTATGTATCTCAACCGAGGGGGACATGACCCCTACAAGATTTATGCAGCCTACGCCCGAGCTGTAGAACAGCGAGAGAATCCGACTGTGATTCTTGCGATGACAGTGAAAGGATACGGTACTGGCGAGGCGGGTGAGGCTAACAACGAGACTCATTCATTAAAGAAGCTGGATATTGACAGCCTGCGAGCATTCCGTGATCGATTTGGTGTGCC
>DOVB01000225.1 GCA_003520285.1 Halieaceae bacterium | reverse complement strand
AGCTCTGGTGAAATGATTGATGTCGTGGGCTGGAGATTAGATGAAGTCGTGAATTTAATCAGGGGTGAAAAAGGCAGCACGGTCCGTCTAGAAGTGATCCCTGCAGACCAGTATGCCTCAGGTGAGCGCAGAGAAATCGTTATTGTCCGAAATGAAGTTAAACTCGAAGAGCAAGCCGCTACTAGCACCATCATCGACGTTGAGCGCAACGGCAGAGCCCTCAGGATCGGGGTGATTGATTTGCCAACGTTTTACATCGATTTCGATGCGCTCAACCGTGGCGATCCAGAGTACCGAAGCACGACGAGAGATGTCTCAAGGCTACTTTCAGAGCTCGAGGCAGAGGCAGTAGACGCGGTATTACTCGATCTCAGAGACAACGGTGGCGGATCTTTACGGGAAGCAAATGAACTGACCAGCTTGTTTATAGAGTATGGTCCATCGGTTCAAATCAGACACAGCTCAGAGCAGGTTTGGCGCGATGGCAAGCGCCGTAAAAGTGCGTTTTATGACGGACCGATGGGCGTCATTGTTAATCGGCTGAGCGCGTCTGCCTCCGAGATCTTCGCCGGCGCGATACAAGACTATGGGCGTGGTTTGATTATTGGCACTCAGTCGTTTGGCAAAGGTACGGTACAAACACTGAAGCCACTCGCTGAAGGACAGCTCAAGATTACGGAATCGAAATTTTATCGTATCAGCGGGGATAGCACGCAGCATCGCGGCATAGAACCAGATGTCACCTTACCCGTCATGTACAATCCTGAGGAACTCGGTGAGAGTACCTTAGATTATGCTCTGCCCTGGGATCAGATCAATGCAATCAGACACCCACTCTACGGCGACCTCTCATCGGTGATTCCAGAGCTGATTGAGGCTTCTCAAAGTCGCCAGATGAGTGATCCAAAGATGTTGCTCTTGCAAGAGCAAATCGCTCTTGCGGGTGCAGAGTCAGACATAGAGACGATCTCGCTTAATCTAGAACAGCGATTGGCCGACCGCGACCGCAAAAGAGCGCTCTGGCTAGCGCTAGAGAACAAGCAACGAGCACTGGAAGGCGAAGAGCCACTCGCGCAATGGACAGAAGATGACGACGAAGACACACCGCCGGAGCCTGCACAGGACGCGGAGCCGATTAACCCGAGTAAAGACGTATTGCTCGCCGAGTCTATAGACGTCATGGCTGACGCATTGACGGTTGATCGACGGATAGAGCCTGCCAAACAAGTAGGGTTTAGGTGATCGGAGTCAGCAAAGGTTTATGAAACCAGCTCAAACGCTGATGCAACTTGATAACCTCACCCACGATAATCAGAGTAGGCCCATGCCATTCGCGCTCCTGTGAGCGCGTCTCAATGTCTGAGAGCGTGCCTGTGACCACCATTTGATTGGGGAGGGTTGCATTTTCTACTAAGGCAATAGGTGTCGTTGCCTCACGTCCTGCCTCGAGTAGCCGAGCAACAACGCTGCTGAGTGCTTTTAATCCCATATAGATCACGAGTGTTTCGTCCGCTCGAACGCAATCACTTAGATCGGCGACCGGACTCCCCTCTTTTAAGTAGCCCGGAATGAACCGCACTGATTGGGCGTAATCACGATGGGTCAAAGGGATACCAGCATAACTCGCGGCACCCGAGGCCGACGTAATCCCGGGTACCACTTGAAATGGAATACCTTGGTCGGCAAGCAGCGTGAGCTCCTCACCTCCGCGTCCAAAGATAAATGGATCGCCCCCTTTCAAACGCACCACTTTCAGGCCGTCGAGTGCAAGCCTGGCCAGTGTCTCGTTAATGCTCTCCTGCGGAACACTATGCTCTTTGCGTTCTTTTCCGACATAAATTCGCTCTGCGTCACGACGTGCCAGCTCGATAATATCGGGGGAAACAAGCCGATCATACAGGATGACATCGGCGCGTTGGATAAGTCTAAGCGCTTTAAATGTGAGCAAGTCGGGGTCGCCCGGACCTGCACCTACTAGCGCGACGTCGCCTTGTTCTTTGCCAGCACTGGCAGTCAATAACTGCTCTGCCAAACGCTCACCGCCAATCAGATCTCCCTGCAAGACAGCCTCTGCGGCGGCACTTTCAACTAAGGTTTCATAGTAAAGGCGTCGTTGATTTTCGGTTTTGAGTACCGCGCTCACCTTGTCGCGGAGGTTACCCATAAAAACCCCGAGTTGACCATACTGCCGAGGTAGCCAAGCTTCCAGACGTTTGCGAAGAAGACGAGCGAGCACCGGGCTTTTGCCACTGCTCGATATACCAATAAGGATAGGGTTACGATCGATGATGGCAGGGAAAATAAAGTCGCACAGCTCGGGGGTATCGACCACATTAATGGGTATTTGTCGCGCTCGAGCAGACTCCGCGAGCCAGACATGTAGCTCGCGATCATCGGTAGCCGCAATGATCAAACGAACCCCATCAAGGTCAGAGGCAGTCACAGCTCGCTCGGAAATGGTATCGTTATCGTCTAACAGCGCTCGGCAAGACTCAGAGACGGCTAAAGCGACCACGTGTAACGAGGCGCCGGCTTTTTTTAGTAAAGTCGCTTTACGCGCCGCAACAACGCCAGCGCCGACCAACAGCACCCTAGCCTCGCGCAAATTAAATGCCAGCGGCAGATAATCCACTAGTGCAGTCCAATGTGTGTCTTTCCACCCATGTAAGCGTGTAATACCTGCGGGATGGCAATGCTACCGTCGGCTTCCTGGTAATTCTCGAGGAGCGCGACGAGCGTTCTACCCACCGCGAGACCAGAACCGTTTAGGGTATGCACGAGCTCGGGCTTGCCGGTCTCTGGATTACGCCATCGAGCTTGCAGACGACGTGCTTGATAGTCACCAAAATTGGAGCACGATGAAATCTCTCGATACGCCGATTGGCCTGGGAGCCACACCTCTAGATCGTATGTTTTCATGGCCGAGAAACCGAGGTCACCACCACACAGAATCACTTTGCGATACGGGAGTTCGAGTGCTTGCAGAATAGCCTCAGCGTGCCCCGTTAGCGTCTCTAAAGCCGCAGTAGATTCAGACGGCTTAACTGCCCACACCAGTTCCACTTTCTCGAATTGGTGTTGCCGAATCATGCCACGTGTATCCCGCCCCGAACTTCCCGCCTCGCTCCGAAAGCACGGCGTGTGACAAACATACCGTAGGCCCTCTGCTACAGCGTGCTCTGAAAGAATCTGGTTTCTCAGTAAATTGGTGACTGGAACTTCCGCAGTTGGGGTCAGGTATAAACTCGGAGTTGTCTCGAGCTTGAATAAATCGGCCTCAAATTTAGGGAGCTGACCAGTCCCTAGCAAGGACTCCCGATTAACCAAGTAGGGTACATAAACCTCTCGATAACCGTGTTGCTCAATATGGGTGTCGAGCATGAATTGCGTCAGCGCGCGATGTAATCTGGCTAGGTCATGACTCAACACCGTGAAGCGCGAGCCCGCGATGGTCACACCCAAATCGCCACTCATCTGATCGAGTTGTTCTCCGAGATCAACATGGTCCTTGGGCTCGAAATCAAATTGCCGCGGCACGCCCCACTGCAAGATCTCTTGATTATCTGCCTCGCTATCACCTGGGGGAACGTCGTCACTGACAAGGTTCGGGATCGTCATTAGCAGATCTTCGATTTCCTGCTGTACTTGCTTTGCGGCCTGAGTCGCACCGTCGATCTTGGCGTCAATGTTATCGAGCAGTGTCGCAATCTTTGCCTTGGCTTCGTCGACACTCAGGCCTTCACTGATCAGTTGCCCGACTTGCTTCGACGCTGATTTGCGCTCAGCTTGCAAGTTTTGGCTCTCGATGTCGGCTTTCTTGCGACGCTCATCAAGCGCTTGAAAACCCGCAAAATCAAAGTCATACCCTTTGACACCGAGTTTATGAGTGACGATGTCACCGTTTTGACGAATATATTTGAGATCTAACATAGAATTCAGTCACCGTATTTAAACGAACGCACGAGCCAGAAAGTGTCCGACAAAGACCCCGCCAAGACATAGGAGAATCGAGCTGGCAATATAAGCGCCACCCAAAAGAAACCTCCCCTGTTGCAATAAGAGCATGGCATCGAATGAGAAAGCTGAAAAGGTAGTGAAACCTCCTAGAAAACCTGTCAGCAGGAGTACTCTGACTACCGAAGCATGAGGACTGATGAGTTCGCTCATTATACCGAGAGCGAAACAACCAATGATATTGACCACAATCGTGCTAAGTGGAAAAGCACTCGGCCAGGATTGACTGACCCAGTGGCCGAGCGCCATCCTGCAGGTTGCACCAGCGCCACCTCCGAGCATAGTCGCTGCTAATATTCGCCAATCCAATGTCAGTGCTCGCGCCAAAAAACTGCCGCATTATAACTCGTTTATGGGGGACACCGAAGCCCAGTTCTAAAATTACTGAATCTCGATGCCAGGTGGCACAGTGAATTCAAAGTGTGAGTCGGGCAATAACCTACTGGAAAGCTCACTAAATTCAACCGCAAGAGCTTGGCCTAACTGAGTCTCTATGGCGAGACTTTGGGGGTAACCATTGGCATGCATTATGATCTCGATCGTGTGCATTTGTGCGGCAGGATCACGCGCCTTAAACCGCAAACTCTGGCTCGTTTGTGAGATGATAAAGCGTTGTTTGATTTGCTCGATATCAGTATTCAGCAGTGTCATGAACGAGCTGTCCTCAATCTCGGTATTATC
>DOVB01000223.1 GCA_003520285.1 Halieaceae bacterium | reverse complement strand
GGGAGGATTCGAACCTCCGAATGCCGGGATCAAAACCCGGTGCCTTGCCGCTTGGCGACACCCCAGTAACTTGTTTATTCCATTGCAGCCAGCGCGGGCGACTGGTTTACGCCCTGCACCACATACGTCTGACTGTCCGCAGGCATTTTGCTCGCTATGTTAACTGCATGTGCCGGTGATTGACACTGCAAAAAAACACAGCTGCCTGTGCCGGTAAGGCGGGGACGTCCATGCGGCGCGAGAGCTTCGAACACCTCTTGCACTTCTGGGTATCGCCCCAAAACGACTGCCTCGCAGTCATTCCGATATCGCCCCTCGAAAAAGGTCGCTATTGTGATGGCGGGCGTGTCTCGTGTCAATTCTTCTGCCTGAAAAATTTCCCGTGTTGCAATAGATACGGGGGGCTTTACGATCAGGTAATCCCAGCAGGGTAAAGTGACCGCAGTGAGCTGTTCACCAATCCCTTCGGCCCAGGCACTATGCCCTTCAATAAACACGGGTACGTCAGCGCCCAAGGTTCGGCCCATCGCCATCAGTTCAGTCGAGTCGAGGTTGATCTGCCAGAGCTCATTCAGAGCGAGCAGAGTGGTTGCCGCGTTGGAACTCCCACCGCCGAGTCCTGCTCCGGTGGGGATCCTTTTCTGCAGTGAAATATCGACGCCGCACTGGTGTGCTCGGGTCTGCTGTTGCAGTAAGGCAGCCGCGCGATACGCTAAGTTATCTTCAGTCGCTACTGACTGGTCGTTGCAGTCGATCTGTATCTGACCACTTTGATTCGGGCTGAAAGTCATCTCATCGCCCCAATTCAGTAGTTGAAATAGTGTTTGCAAGTTGTGGTAACCGTCATTACGTCGGCCGGTAATATGCAAAAACAAGTTGAGCTTGGCGGGTGATAAATACCGTCGCATCATAAGGTTTCAGCCGCGCTGAGCGGGCGCCAGCTGGTGATGAGTATCTTGATTCGGTACTCGTCGTCATACGAGAGTGTCAAGGCTCTGGGAACAGTGCGCTCGCTCAAGGTTTGCCATTGGTTGATCTCTGCTTGCCAACCCATGGATGTCGGAGTCTGTTCACTGATGTCGCCCATGAGCCACTGGGGTAAATAGGCGATGGGCAGAGGTAGATCCGGTAGCATGTTGATACGCCCATCAACGATGGGGTGGATGCGCTCATCTTCATTGGAAGAAGAGACGCTACACTGGAATTGAGTACATTTAGCGCGCGTCTGTGCAGTACCAAATGGTCCGCTGATTGAAAGTTCGAACAAGGCCGGAGTCGCGCTAAAGCTGGCGTAGCCTGTGCCCGCGTTATCGGGCGTATTGATGGCGACCTTTGCAGTCATCTGCCATCCATAAAACCCTGGCTCTTGGGCAGCTTGATCAGGTTGATGAGAGCAAGACGCCAGCATAAAGAGCCCGGCTAACACGACCGCTGACTGCCATGAACGAGTCATTGTGGCGATAGTAAGCTGGGCTTCAAGCGTTCGATGGTGGCAATCAGTGTGGCGTGGTCTGGCGCCACTACGATGGCTTCTTGCCAAACAGCGATTGCCTGGTCTACTCGATTCAGGGTTACTAGTACTTCACCCAAGTGAGCCGCAATCTCGGGGTCAGGCAACAACCGATATGCTTTATCGAGGTAATAATAAGCGCGCTCAAAGTCGCCGAGCTTGAATAATACCCACCCTAAAGAGTCCATGATCGCTGGCTCATCCGGCGCTAACTCGAATGCGCGTTCGATGAGCACTCGCCCCTCTTCTAATCGATCTGTTTGATCCGCAAGGGTATATCCGAGTGCATTAAGAACGGTCGCGTTGTTGGGGCTTAAAGCGAGAATCGTGGTGAGATCTTGTTCCAGTTGATCGAGGTCTCCGAGGCTTTGTGCAGTCATCGCACGGGCATAGCGTAGAGATTCGGAATTAGGATACAAACCCAGCGCCTGATTGAGCAGCTCTAATGTGCTTTGGTGCTGATTCGCGGTACTGAGAGCCTGAGCTTCAAGCGCAAACAGTTGCTCGGCGCGCCGCGGGTACTGCGCTCTTTGATCCGCAAAGTGCTGATGCAACGATCGATACTGCTGGGACTGCAATAACAGTGCTGCAACTCTGCGATTGGCCACTAGAAAGTAGGGGCTGTCTCCCACTGCTCGGTAATGCTCGATCGCCGCCTGAGGTGTGCCCGCTTCTTGCTCGAGTTCCCCCAGATTGTAGTGGATTTCATCGGCTGGACAGCTCAGTTGCAGACACTGTCGCAAGTATGCCTTGGCGGCTAAAGCATCGCCCATCTCTTTATTAATTAGAGCCAGCGCCATGACATAATCGCCTTGTTCAGGATGCGATGCAGACAGGCGCTCATATTGTGTTCGTGCTTCATTCAGGTCGACACTTGCGAGCAACTGAGCGTAGTGTCGACGCAGTATTTCGTTGCTCTCGCGTTTCGATACGGCTTCGCCAAGTGCTCGCAACGGATCAGGATATCCAAGGTTGAGCTGCATTCTTGCCTGCAGCATAATCGCTTGCAAATTCTCTGGATCGTCGTCCAAGATTTGGTCAAGCAGGGTCAGTGCACGCTGTTCTTCGCTATCTTCCGCTGCGATGAGTGCTCGAGCGAAGATGAGTGCACTCGGTGCTTCCTCCTCGAGTTGTTGATCAATACTGAGTTTGAGGGTGTGTCTTTCTTCTTCGCTGAGCTGGGAGTAGGCTCGTGCGAGCATACCAAAATCGACCATAGCCCCTTCTTCAAAAGCGGAAAAGAAATAGTTAAATGCCGCCGTACCAGCGCCTCGCCGAAGCGCTAGCACACCAGCCAGTCGCCCCGCTTCGGGGTTGTCGGGCTCTTGTGTTAACCAGAGCTGCACCAGCGTTGTGACCGCATTCTCATCCCCTAAAAACTGAGCAATACGCGCCGCGCGTGCGGAGACATTGACGTCATTAACTTGCTCTGCCAAGCGCTGATATAAGTCGAGTGCTTCTCGATATCGACCCTGTCGGAGAGCGAACTCGGCGACTAAGAAATCAAATAGGAGCGCGTCAGGTATCGGGATTTCTTCGGTGGTGATGGCTTCGATCTGAGGGGTGGTCGGCTCTGATTCAGAAATTGTCGGGGGCGGAGGTGTTGTAATCGGCGCGGTGGTGGGGGTGGCGCACCCAACCAGACCCGAAGCAACTAGCGTAGCGAACAAAAACGCTCTCATGCAATGCCCTTCAATAGTAGTAACTCAGAATGATGACACAATCATACTGCAATCCCTAGTATCGAGGCTACGCTCGACGCTCAATCCGAGCGTTCTGACGAATCTGTGATAGACTTGCGCGTCTTTAATTTACGCTTTTGAGTGGCCGGAATGCCCTTACTGTTGATTGGCCTCAACCATAACTCTGCAGAGGTATCGATTCGCGAAACAGTTGCTTTTGCGCCTGAATCTGTGCCCAGTGCTTTGCAAGAGTTGCAGGCGATGATGTCTGCCGAGGTGAGTATCCTGTCGACCTGTAATCGAACAGAAGTGGTCCTCGCTGTACCCGATCATAGTTCTTTAGATGAACACCTTGTAGTGGCATGGCTGCACCGTTATCACGGTCTTGATGCGGACCAATTGGGACCTCATTTATACTACTATCGTGAGCAGGAGGTCGTGGCTCACTTGATGGCAGTTGCATCAGGGCTTGATTCATTAGTCCTCGGCGAGCCTCAAATTCTAGGGCAGCTTAAGTCTGCGGTCTCTGTGGCGCGGGATGCAGGTTCCATTGACTCAATCTTGATGCGACTTTATCAGAGGGTGTTCGCTGCTGCGAAGCGAGTGCGAACGGAGACTGCAATTGGCGAGAATCCAGTGTCGGTTGCCTATGCGGCGGTCGACTTGGCGGGTCGAATCTACGAATCTCTGTCTTCGCTCCAGGTGCTCTTAGTGGGTGCCGGAGATACCATAGCTCTGGTCGGTAGCCATCTTAAAAGTGCGGGCGCCCAAAAAATTACGATCGCGAATCGAAGTTTAGAAAGAGGCCATGCCCTAGCCGAAAGTCTGCAGGCGACCGCGTGTTTGCTGTCGGACTTACCCGATATTTTGCCCTCGATTGATATCGTGGTGTCGTCAACTGCGAGTCAGCTTCCTATTCTGGGCAAGGGCTTAATTGAGACGGCGTTGCGTAAACGGAAACACAAACCAATGCTGCTGATCGATATCGCGGTACCGCGTGATGTCGAGGCAGAGGTGGCAGAGCTTGAAGACGTTTATTTGTACACTGTTGACGACCTGCGCGGCATTGTTGATCAGAATAAAGCGCAACGAGAGCAAGAGGCAGAGCGGGCGCACGCGATTTTGCGTCAAGAAGTGGCGGCCTACGAGCGTTTGGTTCGCGCTGATGCCTCAACCGAGCTGATTCGTTGCTATCGTGAGCAGGCACATGAACTGGCTCAAGCTGAGCTCGATCGAGCCAAGAAAGAGCTGGCGGCAGGGCGCGATCCTGAACAGGTGATCGAGATGATGACGCGCGCGCTCACCAATAAGCTGCTGCATGCACCAAGTCGCGGGTTGAAAAGTCTCGCAGAAGACGATCCGGCGCAGTTAGAACTGGCGAAACGATTGCTCGATTTGCCCTAGAGTGTAGTGACCAACAAGGAGTGCGGCAAGCCGCGACTATGAAAGCATCGTTAGTGCAAAAACTAGAGGGATTGGTAGAGCGACACGAAGAGGTGTCGGCTTTACTTAGCGATTCTGAGACGATCAATGACCAAAACCGATTTCGAGAACTGTCGCGCGAGTACTCAGAGCTAGAAGAAGTTGTGGTGACTTACAAGCGTTTTTGTCAGGCGCAAGACGATGCCGAGTCGGCTGAGCTCATGTTGGCTGACGAGGATCCGGAGATGCGTGAGCTTGGCCAAGAAGAGTTGGCCTCGGCAAAGGCGACCCTTGAAGGGCTTGAAGTTGAGTTACAAACACTACTTTTACCGCGTGATCCTAAAGATTCGGCCAATATATTTCTAGAGATAAGAGCGGGCACGGGTGGTGATGAGGCCGCTATTTTTTCGGGTGACCTATTCAGAATGTACTCACGCTACGCCGAGCGCATGGGCTGGCGCCTCGAGGTTCTCTCGGAGCGATCGGGAGAGCACGGTGGCTATAAAGAGATCATCGCTCGAGTCGAAGGCAAGGATGTCTATGCTCAGCTGAAGTTTGAGTCGGGGGCTCATCGAGTGCAGCGTGTTCCCGATACCGAATCCCAAGGGCGAATTCATACCTCCGCTTGCACTGTTGCTGTCATGGCTGAAGCGCAAGAGATGGACGCCATCGAGATTAACAAGGCCGATATCCGCGTTGATACTTTTCGAGCCTCAGGCGCGGGAGGCCAGCACGTTAACAAAACCGACTCCGCTATTCGTATCACACACTTGCCCTCGGGGATTGTGGTGGAATGTCAGGACGAGCGCTCACAGCACAAGAATCGCGCGAGAGCCATGTCATTACTGCAGGCGAAACTGGATTCAGCGGCTGAAGAAAAAGCAGCATCGGAGCAAGCGCTCGAGCGCCGAAATCTGGTGGGTACGGGCGATCGCTCAGATCGAATTAGAACCTACAACTTTCCTCAGGGACGCATGACCGATCACCGGATTAACTTAACGCTTTATAAGCTCGATGAGATCATGGAAGGTGAGCTTGATTCGGTGATTACGCCGCTGCGACAAGAGTATCAGGCAGATCAGCTAGCGGCTTTGTCTGACGAGCTGTGACCACACTGCTTCAAGCGCTCATCGAGGGTCGGCAACAACTTGCGTCTGAGTCCGCAGAGCTCGAGGCGCGAGTGTTACTCGCCCATGTGTTGAGAGTCTCGAAAACGCATACCTATACGTGGCCCGAACAGGAATTGACCGCGGCGCAGTGGATATCCTATCGCGCACTTGTAGACCGGCGCAGATTCGGAGAGCCCATTGCCTATCTGGTGGGTGAGCGTGAATTTTATGGATTGCCGCTCGCGGTCGATGCGCGAGTTCTGATTCCGCGCCCAGAGACTGAGTTGCTGGTAGATGTGGCGCTGGAAATGTCGTCACAGACACCACTGAGGGTATTAGATTTGGGCTGTGGTTCTGGTGCTATCGCCTGCGCTATTGCTCACAATCGACCAGAGTGGTCGGTGCATGGCGTGGATGTCAGTCATGAGGCGCTGGCTGTCGCGCAACACAATAAACAGGCTCTGAAAATAGGCAATCTTCAGCTCAGCCAGAGTGACTGGTTCTCGTCTTTGGGAGAGACGCAGTTTGATTTGATTGTATCGAATCCGCCCTATGTTGAACCGGATTCTGTTTGGCTGCAGCAGGGCGATGTCCGCTTTGAGCCACCATTGGCGCTGACGGCAAAGAACGCGGGTATGAGTGATTTAGAGCACATCATTGCGGGTGCTAGCCTGTTTTTATCGACCTCCGGCTGGCTTTGGCTCGAGCACGGGTTTGAGCAAGCAGGGGCGGTGCGCGAATGCCTTCAACAGAGTGGCTTTCAGCAGATTCAGTCGCGTCAAGATTTGCAGGGTTACGAGCGCGTGACGGGCGGGCGATGGGGCTAATTTAGTGGTACACTCCGCGCGATTCATTTAAAAGCGACTATCGCGCAGGAGCACATGACAGACAATACTTTGGCCTCAGCGGCCAATACCGAGCGTAAATCTTTCGAATCGCTCGATCTTGACGAACGCATTTTACGCGGCATTCGTGACTTAGGCTTTGAAACCTGCTCACCTATTCAGGGAGCGATCTTACCCCATACGCTTCGCGGTTTAGACGCGATCGGCAAGGCCCAAACGGGTACCGGCAAAACCGCTGCATTTCTGATTACCATTTTTAATGACTTATTGAGTCATAGTATCGATGGAGAGCGATTCATTGGTGAACCTCGAGCGCTGGTGATTGCGCCCACGCGCGAGCTGGTGATGCAGATAGCAGAAGACGCGAAACTCTTAGGTAAACACACTGGTTTGCGTGTGGTGACATTGATTGGCGGAATGGATTATCAGAAGCAGCTGCAGCAGCTTGAGCTTGAGCCGGTCGACTTGGTGGTGGCAACCCCCGGCCGTCTGATTGACTTTATGACCCGTCAGGATTTATTCCTCGAGAGCGTCGAGATTCTCGTTCTTGATGAGGCGGATCGGATGTTGGACATGGGCTTTATTCCCCAGGTTAAGCGCATCGTTCGCTCGACGCCGCCGAAGCAGAATCGACAAACCCTTCTGTTTTCGGCCACTTTTACGCAAGACATTATCAACTTGTCAGAGCAGTGGACCTATAAACCGATCAAGATCGAGATTGAGCCTGATAGTGTGGCAACGGCCAATGTGGATCAAAAGGTGTATCTGGTATCGACTGAGCAGCGCTACCAAGTCTTGAAAAATTTATTGCGTTCCGACGATGCGACGAGTGTGATCGTGTTTGCCAATCGCAGAGACCAGGTTCGCAGTTTGTATGAACGGCTGCGTAAATCTAATATCGCCTGCGGGGTGCTGTCTGGCGAAATCCCCCAGAACAAACGGACGCGTACTTTAGAGGATTTTAAGCGGGGTAAGCTGACGGTTCTGGTGGCAACAGACGTTGCGGGTCGCGGTATTCATGTCGACGGTGTATCTCATGTGGTGAACTATAATCTGCCTGAAGATCCGGATGATTATGTGCATCGTATTGGCCGCACGGGACGCGCCGGCGCAACGGGTATTTCGGTCAGCTTTGCCAGTGAAGATGATGCGTTCTTGCTGCCGGATATTGAAGCGCTGCTTGGCGAGCGTCTTGAATGCGTTTATCCCCCTGAAGAATTGCTGGCCTGAGGCGTGTAATAGCGCTGACCGCCTCAGCCCTGTTCGCGTGTGTCACAGTAGAGCAAAGTCGCTCCAGCGACTGCAGCAGGGACGATAATCAGGTTCAGCAATGGAATGCTTACGCATACCGCAACACTCCCTCCAAAGCCAAGCGTGGTTAGGCGTTGCTGTCCGGCAAAGGCGACCACGTCGCGAAAGTTGAGTCTGTGATTGTCGAGTGGGTAGTCTAAAAACTGTAGGCTCATCATCCAGGCCCCCAGTAAATACCAGAGCGCGGGTGCGATGATATTGATTCCTGGTAACCACGAACAAATGAACACGGCAATCGCCATCGGTAAATAGTAAGCCACTTTTCTTAATTCGCGCACCAACGACAGAGGGACAGCAGCGAGCGCCGACCAAAGGTTCTCATAACCCCTGACTTCACGGCCGGTATAGTACTCCTCGACTTTCTCTGCGAGT
This sequence comes from Halieaceae bacterium, assembly GCA_003520285.1. Taxonomy (GTDB): domain Bacteria; phylum Pseudomonadota; class Gammaproteobacteria; order Pseudomonadales; family Halieaceae; genus Aequoribacter. The sequence goes on along the minus strand of DOVB01000223.1, from coordinate 2,447 downwards.
AAGCTGTTGAAAGGTGAGGCGATCATTAGAGTCACGGCTGTAAAAAAGTAGCCGGTAAGCAGGCTAAAAAGCAAGATGAGTAGGGGCCAGATCAGCCATTCTATAAACGTGAGCCAGCCGGGTATGGCCTCCATCCACTGGGGAATCAAACTACCAAAATAACTGATGGTCCAAAAAATGAGACTGGCAAATACGACTGCGTTGATCACAAGAGGGACGAGTATGAATAGCATGAGTTTGGGGGTTCGCATCAGACGAACGCCCCGAATCAGGTAGCCGATTCCCAGTGAAATATTGCCGCGCATACAGAACCCTATGTCAATCCCGTGATAGTAAGCCAAAATTTGGTTTCGGCGTATAGGCATCCTATCGCTATAATGCCTCGTAGCATCGCAAGGAGGAGTCGTATGACTGAAGACGAACGAGCATTATTTGAGCTAGAGCTTGGTGGCGTAAAGCCGCTAAAGCAAGAGGCGCGTGTGGTTCAGTCAAAGCGGACGGTGCTTGCTGACGAGGCTCTGTTGAACCGGAGAGAAGCAGCGGTAGTGGGTAAGATCACTGATCGCAATAGTTTGGCTGTAGACGGCATCGTCGCACTCGACCCATGGTATGTGCTGGATTTCAAACGTCCTGGGATCCAGAATGGTGTCTTCAGAAAGCTCAAGCAGGGTCGCTATGACTCAGAGGCTCGTCTTGATTTGCATCGGATGCGAGTTGTTCAAGCTCGTGTCGCCGTATTCGAGTTTATCGAGCAATCAATCGAGCTGGGCCTTCGGACGGTTATGATTGTGCATGGCCGCGGCGAGAAAAAAGCCGAGAAAGAGCAGAGTGCGATTCTAAAGGGCTGCGTCAATCATTGGTTGCAAGAACTCGATGCGGTGCAGGCTTTTCATAGCGCGCAGCCACAGCATGGCGGCACCGGCGCGGCATACGTGTTGTTGCGCAAAAGTGAACAGCAAAAACAGGTCAATCGAGAGCGATTTATGCGGAATTGAGTGCTTGTTCGAGCGCGCTATTCACCAGCTGAGGGTTCGCTTGTCCTTTCGAAGCCTTCATGATTTGGCCAACAAAGAAACCGATGAGTTTCTTGCGTTTGATGTCATCTGCGGCTCGGTACTGAGCAACTTGATCTGGATTGTTGGTGATAACGGCATCGACTAGGGCTTCGATTGCAGAGTCATCACTGACTTGCTTGAGGCCCTGAGCCTCAATAATCTCAGAGACCTCACCCTGCCCCTGCCACAATGCGTCAAATACCTGCTTAGCCATTTTGCTCGACAGCGTATTGTCTTTGATACGCGCGATCAACTCCCCGAGCTGTTGAGCTGTTACCGGATTCTGATCCAGTTCTAATCCGGCCGCGTTCAGTTGCCCCATCAGTTCAGACAGAATCCAGTTAGCGGTTAACTTGGGATCTTGGCAAATGCTACTCACCTGCTCAAAGTAGTTGGCTATTGTTTGGCTCTCACACAGGGCATTGGCGTCGTAGTCACTGAGGTGGTACTCGGTTTTAAACCGCAATCGTTTGGCCTTTGGGAGCTCTGGCAGTAAGGCCTCGATGTCTTTAATCCAAGCCTCACTGAGCTCGACTGGCAGTAAGTCTGGATCTGGGAAATAGCGATAGTCGTTAGCAATCTCCTTGGACCGCATCGCGCGCGTTTCATCGAGTTCAGAGTCGTACAGGCGAGTCTCTTGAAGAATAGTGCCACCTTCTTCAAGGATGTCAGCTTGACGCTCTATTTCGCTGCGAATGGCGCGTTCAACAAAGCGGAACGAGTTCACATTCTTTATTTCTGTGCGAGTTCCAAGTTTATCGCTACCCTTCGGGCGGAGTGATAAGTTGATGTCACACCGCATCGAACCTTGCGACATATCACCATCAGAGATACCTAAGTAGGTCACGAGGGTATGCAATGCTTTCAGATAAGCGACCGCTTCGGTGGCGCTGCGGATGTCCGGTTCGCTCACAATTTCCAAAAGCGGCGTTCCAGCGCGGTTAAGATCAATACCTGAAGCTCTCGGGATAGCCTCGTGGAGCGACTTTCCAGCATCTTCTTCAAGATGAGCCCGGGTAATGCCGATGGTTTTTTCAGAGCCATCGGGCAGGGTAATGGTAAATTCGCCTTTGCCGACAATGGGCTGCTCGAACTGACTGATCTGATACCCTTTGGGGGAGTCGGGATAAAAATAGTTCTTGCGATCGAATACCGAGCGGCGACACACTTCAGCGCCAATGCCAAGTCCAAATAGCACCGCGTAGCGCACCGCCTGTTCATTGAGTACTGGTAGCATTCCCGGCATCGCGAGATCGACGGCGTTGGCCTGAGTGTTCGGCTCAGCGCCAAATTGAGTGGCACTTCCCGAGAAAATTTTCGATTTGGTTGCCAGCTGCAAATGCACTTCTAGACCAATGACAACATCCCAGTTCATCGTTCGATCTCCGCATG
>DOVB01000024.1 GCA_003520285.1 Halieaceae bacterium | reverse complement strand
TCGGATTGTTGACGCGTTTGTCATCAGGATCACCCGCTTTCTGGTTCCGCTGTTCTCATTATTTTACCTAGCAAGAATGCTCAGAATTATCACTACACTGGTTTTCAATACAGCCCACCCCCTGATCTTTGTGAGAAGAATTAGTGTCGCGAAAGTGGCTGTGCGTTAACAGGTTGGGAGAGTTCAAATGGCGCCCTGATCGGGCAACATTGATCTGAGTTGATCATGGGCTTAGCGGAGTTAATGGAAAGACGATGGGTATCAGCGTGAGTGCAACAATGGCATACACCAGCGAAACCGGACTGCCAATTCGCAGGTAATCCTGCAAACGATAGCCCCCCATATTCTGGACCATCAAGTTGGTGGTATAGCCAAAAGGCGTTAAAAAACTGGCGCTGGCACCAAAAGCAACCGCGGCGGCAAAAGGCATGAGATCGAGGTGTAGGCTCTGCGCCAATGATGCAGCTAGGGGAAACACCAAGGCCGCTGCTGCCGTATTCGTCATTAGCTCAGTGAGCACTAGGGTGACAAGGTACACCACCACGAGCGCTAACAAGGGGTTAATGCCGCCAGAGCCCTCTGTCAGTGCCATCATGGCCGCACTTACCAGACCAGTGTCCGCCAGTGCCTGAGAAACGCAGAGAGCTGCTGTAATAATGATCCACAGGTCAAAGGGAAACCGCCGGCGCAACTCATCACCACTCACAACACCGCTGATCAACATTACGGCCAAGAGCAAAGCCAGACCCGTGAGCAAATTAATCCAACCCATCGTTGCAGTGAAGACGACCAAGGCGAGCCCGAATAGTAATGCACCACTCTGGCGCCCACTGACTCGGCCCGATTCAAGGCGGTCATCAATGACCACAAAGTTTCGTCGCAAGTTATTGCGACGGTTAAAATCAGCCCCCGTCGCTAAAACTAAACTATCTCCGGCTCGTAAAACGATATCACCCAACTTACCCGATAAAGGAAGACCTCCGCGGCTCACGCCCACTACTGCGGCATCGAATAAACTCCTAAAACCCGCTGCTTTGATACTTTTGCCCTCAACAGTGGCTCCCGGAAGTACAATGACTTCAGTCAGATTCGACCTGAGCAATCCCTCTTCCATTGCAAAAGTTCGGAGCCCATCAAACTGTTCTAGGGCCGCGATCCGGCTGACGTCACCAGAGAAAATCAACTTATCAGACTCCCGCAGCACCTCGCTGGGTGTTACCGGTGTAATCAATCGATTATCACGGTAGATCTCGACCAAGAATAGGCCCTGCAGATCACGCAGTTTATTCGCCTTAACGGACTTTCCGATGAGGCTAGAGGATGGCATGACTTCGACCTCGACCAGGTAATCCGCAATTGGCTTTCTGACCGATGTATTTTTAGGGAGTCGAGCAGATGTCAGGACCAACACGCCTAAACCCGCCACAGTTGCAGCGAGTCCTATGGGAAGGAATGCAAATAACGAAAACCCGGTCTCACCTTGGTCGATCAAGAAGCTATTCACAATTAAGTTAGTCGACGTGCCGATCAAAGTCATGGTCCCACCCATGATGGCGGCATAGGACAGTACGATCAGTAACTGTGATGGCGCATGGTGGCTGTTTCTCTGCAAACTACTCGCGAGTGTCGCAACCACCGCTGTATTATTCAAGAAAGCGGAGCAAAGGGCGGTAACCGAGCCCAGCTTAAGAATAGAGAGGTTGAGTGAGGGGCTGATGAGTTTATTCGCAAGCGTCGAGAGGACACCGAGCTTTTCCAACCCGAAAGACACCAAGATCAGAGTCAACAAAGTCACTAAGCCGGTGTTCGTTGCTTTCGATAATACCGTCTCAATCGAAACGACGCCCGCGAAGAAAAGCGCGCCTAAAGCGCTCGCAAACACGGCAACCGCAGAGACCCTCGACGATACGAGACCCGCCACCATGACAACAACAACTAGCACCACAAAATAAGCGCTCAACTTTCTGACCCCCTGCGAGTAGTGCTAAGGGTAAACAACTTAATTCCGGTGCGCCAGCCGTTAATTGAAACAAAATTTTTCTTTACAAATATCTGAACCGCGCTACATTAAAGTGATGGGAAACTTGGTGTCTCAATCACATGCTCGCGCCGCGCTTATAAAAGCTGGGCTGATCGCATTCTCACGCAAGTCCTTCAGCGACATCAGCATTCGAGAGATCAATGAACTGGCAGGGCAGCGCAATCGAAACGCGTTGCAGTATCATTTCGGTAGGAAGCGTAACTTGTTCGAAACCGTCGTTAAAGACTTCTTAAAACCCGTCAGTGACGCACAAAAATTACTCATCGACACTGTATCAGGGCGAGCTGACCTCACTCTCGACGACCTAATGGATATTTATATCCAGCCCTTCATCCAGATCATTCGTTTTAGCCCAAACAGTATTAAGCACGCAAAACTACTGTCCAACTACATAGATACGCTTGATACGCCGCCCGAGTTTTTCTCTGCTCAGATGCTCGATGAAGAGACCTCCTCGACTCTGAGTGAACGACTGGAGCAGCTCACGCCTGAACGCACCGACGCAGAGAGACGACTGTTGCTGGTGGTGTCTAACTCGATACTCGTGAATACCATCGCCGATCTCGCTCGGGCCAGCGAGGCTGGACTCATCGATCAGAAAGATCCTATGTACCGTCAGATCTTGCGGCGAATGACACGAGCCATCACCGCACTTTGGACTTAAGCGCCATTCTTGGTTGCATCCCCACCGAATTTCACTAAACTGACTCGGCCTTTACTGAGTGAGCGCCTATGACCTCTACCACGCTGTTCAACCAAAATGCCGTCGATGTCTTGATTGTCGGCGCTGGTCTGTCGGGCATTAGCGCCGCAGCACACTTGCAACGCACGCACCCCGATTACAGTTTTCATATTATTGAATCACGTGCCAACGTGGGTGGCACTTGGGACCTCTTTAAGTACCCGGGTATACGCTCTGATTCAGATATGCACACGCTCGGTTTTGACTTCAAACCCTGGATTGCGAACAAGTCGATCGCCGATGGCCCCTCAATTAAAAGCTACATCGAGGAAACCATTACGGAGCAGGCACTGTGGCCTAAAATCAGTACCGAACATCGTGTCACCGCGGCGCACTGGCACTCAGATCGCAACCGCTGGCTCGTGACCATCGAGCATCAAGACCAACAGCACCAAGTGGAATGTAAATTCCTTCAACTCTGCTGCGGTTATTACCGTTACGATAGTGCCTATAAGCCCGACTACCCGGGTGAATCAGACTTTCAAGGGCCCATCATTCATCCGCAGTTTTGGGATCCTGAATTCGACTACACAGATGCCTCGGTTGTGGTCATTGGTAGCGGCGCGACCGCGGTCACTTTGGTCCCTTCACTGGCCGAGAAAGCAAGGCATGTGACCATGCTCCAGAGATCTCCGACATACGTCGTATCGCGCCCTTCGAGCGACAAGTTCGCCAATGCCCTGCGGGCGATTCTGCCCAACTCGTGGGCTTATTTTATTACCCGCATGAAGAATATTGGCTTACAGCAATTCGTTTATCAGCGATGCCGGCGTTATCCAGAGAATGCCAAGCGCATGATCATTAATATGTTGCGCCCTCTCGTACCAGCCGGCTTCGATGTCGACAAGCACTTTACCCCTAGCTACACGCCTTGGGAACAGCGTCTGTGCCTCGTGCCTGACGCCGATCTATTCGATGCGATTCACAATAACAAAGCCAGCATCGTAACGGACACCATCAAGTGCTTTGATTCAACAGGTATTCAACTCGATTCCGGTGACCGTCTTGATGCCGATATCAT
>DOVB01000159.1 GCA_003520285.1 Halieaceae bacterium | reverse complement strand
GCACCCGGGTCCTTGGTGGTGAAGAAGGGTTCAAAGATCCGTGCTAAATGTTGCTCGGCAATGCCAGTGCCATTGTCCTCGATGCTAATAATGAGTTTGTCACCGTCGGCACGTGCGACCGAAGTGGTAATGACGCCGTCGTTACCACAGGCATCACGAGCGTTCGAATACAGATTAATGAAGATTTGCAAGAGCTTTTGAGGGTCGGCCACCGCCACCAACTCTCGATCACACTGATTATCGAAGCTGACACTGTGTGCATTGGGGTCGAGCTGAAGCAGGTTGGCAGCTTCGTCGGCACAGTCGGCAATATTGCAGGCCGTTAAGTGTGTTTCAGAGCCTAAGTCACCGCGGTGCGAGAACCGCATTAACGACTCAACAATCTTACTGATGCGTTGCGTTTGTTTTAAGATATCGCCGGCGGTTTGATCAAGTTCTTCTCTCGATTCGGCGAACGACAAATTTTGAGCCAAACACGCAATGCCGGTGACAGGGTTGCCCACCTCGTGGGCGACACCAGCGGCGAGTCTCCCGATTGAGGCGAGTCGTTCGTTGTGCATCAGCTCCTGCTCTAGCTGGACGTATTCGGTGATGTCTTCAACCACCATGACTCGATCGCGAGCTATTAGTCCATCATTGGTCAGCGGTGTTTTGTGCAGGCTGACCCAGTGCGACTGCCGATCAGACATGCTCACCTTGCGGCGCATAACATGGTCGACCGCTTGGTTGCTAAACTGGCTGAGTATTGATCCCCAAGGCTCATCAAGCTCGGTGATGAGAGAGCCGAGTACATCGTTGGCCTTGATTCCTGTCATGGTCTCCATACTGAGATTCCACAATAGAATCTCGCCATCATTACCTAAAGAACACACACCTATTGGGAGCGTATTTAATGTTTCGCGATAATGTTGTCGCAAGTTGTTCAAATCGGCGGCAAGACCAGTGAATTGAATTTGGGCTCGGTCAAGTTGTAACTCAATCAAGTTGATGTCGTCGCCGCTGTGCGACAAACCCGCGCTGTAGGGTAGGTACTGGTTGACGAGGCTGTGCGCCACAGAGGGGCCTAACAAGCCGGATAAATTAGCTTCGACTCGACCACGCAACCTGCGCAATGCGTAGGGCCGGGATTCGCGTTCATTGAAACGGAGCTCCTTCAGAGCCCGCTCGACCTCGGCAGTCGCTGTTTTTCGTCCGAGCCCCGTGGCCAGTCGATCGATAAACTCTTGCGGATTTTTCAATTCAAGCGTTTGTCTCACGGGCCGACTTAGATCGTCCATCGAGCAAATTTCGGCCGCAATTCGCTCATCTTCTGAGGCGGACAGAAGTACCGACAGAGCCGCGAAAACAAGAATATTTATGGCGAGTGACAAAGTGGTTGCCATGGTGGTGTCAAGACCCTGAAGCTCTAGCCAGTCTAAATTCACGATCGACTCACCGAGCACCATGGGGATCAGTAACAGCAGCCCCCACACCAAAAGACCAGAGGTGACGCCACCCAAAAGTCCAATTTTATTGGCTTTAGGCCAATAGAGAGAGGCAATAACGCCGGGTAAAAATTGTGCGGTACCGACGAAGGCAATCAAACCCAGCTGTGCCAATGTTTCTCTGTGTGCTATCAGTAAAAAAGACCCGAAGCCGGCCAGAATCAGAACTGCGATGAGGAGTCTTCGAATCCAAATGAGTTGCGGATAGATGTTGAGTTCTTTGTCCATGCGCACGATATTCAGCGGCAGAATGAGGTGCTTGAGGCACATGTTCGATAACGCCAATGTCGAGACGATTAAGGTGGCACTCGCGGCTGATAGAGTCGCAATAAAGGCGAGCGTCAGTATTGCCGGCGATTGCACTTCGATGCCCACACCGAGCATCGCGTATTCGGCGGGAAGTGGTTGAGCGGTAGCCATGCTGGCCCATGCAATCGGTAGTATCGGTAGGCTCAGCGCAATCAGGTAGACGGGTAGGGCCCACGAGGCGGTCCGAAGCTCTTCCACTTTGGGATTTTCTGCAAAAATCATATGAAAAATGTGTGGCATGCAGACCGTGCTGGCAAAGAAAAGCATCAATGCGGTTCGAGTCGTTTCGTGGCCATCGGCTCGCTGTTGAGGTATCAGCGCGAGTCGATTGTCTTCAAACCAAGCATTAAAGGCTGAGTAGTCACCAAACACCTGCCACACGACGATCACGCCCACCGCGGTCATCGCCAACAGCTTGATCAAGGATTCAAAGGCAATAGCGGTGACGAGCCCAGTATTGCGGCTTTTAGAGAGGGGATTCCTAGTGCCAAATAAAATGGCGAATACGATAACAATCAGGCAAAACAAAAATGCCAGCCCATCATGCCGTTCGCTCTCTAGGCCATAGCCACCAGCGCCCGAGGCAATGATGTGGATACTATCGGCGACTGCTTGAATTTGGAGCGCAAAGAAGGGGAGCAGCGCTAGGCACATGGCGATGGTGATCCCAGCGCCAACGAACTCGCTACGGAACCGGAACGTGAGTAAATCAGCCAGCGAGCTGAGCTGATAAATTCGGCACAGACGGAGCACTGGAAATAGAATTAAAGCGCTTGCCAAGAAGGCGATGGTTGCCCCTAAAAAGTAGGTAAGTGCGCCATAGCCCTCGGAGTGAGCGAGCTCGACAGCACCGTTCGTTGCCATGGCACCAGCGAAAACCCCAAGCGACAGAATATAGTTGGCGGGGTGTTCGGTAATCCGCTTGCTAATCCAGCCGCGATCAGCCGCATGAGCGACACCAAACAAGATACTTAAGTACCCAATGACGGCTACCAAGGCTTGCCAAAGGCTATAGCTCATCTGAGGGTTTCTCGAGCTGCGTTAGATAGCTCACTAAGATCAGTCCTGCAGCAAACAGGTGGGGTCTAAACCAGCTCGCATCGGATTGGAACAGCCACGTACTTAGATTGGGGAAAAATAGGAACAGCAAGCCAATGATCAGCAGCAGACCTCTAACACCTTGCATACTGTATACCCATTAAAGAAAGCCTCGAGTCTATGACAGTTGTGTGATTTTGCAACTATTCTGGGAGAGACCAGTGTTCGAGCCCGAACGCCAGTAATTCGTCGAGCGAGGCATCGGGCTCGGGAAGGTCCCAGTCGGGCCTGAGCCAGGACAGCGCTTGCCGGATATTCATACTAGCGCAGGTGGGATCGATAGGTGCCGCACCTGTTTGTTTGCTGAGCTTGTGGCCGTCTGCGTGAGTCACCAGCGGCAAGTGGGCGTATCTTGGGGGGGCGGCATTTAATAGTCGATACAGAGCAATCTGTCGGTGTGTATCGTGGAGCAGATCCTCGCCTCTTACGACATGGGTGATGCCAGCGGCGATATCATCCGCGACGACGGCTAAAAGATAAGAGGGTAAACCGTTCTTGCGCCAAATAATCGCGTTATCGAAGCTTTCGATCGGCGCCGTTATTGGTCCATGGATTCGATCTGTGAAGTCTAAGTCCGTGGTGGGGAGTTGCACTCTAAGATTGTGCCCGTTGGGGGACAGCGCGCGGCTCTGGCAGTCGTTGACACACCGACCTCGATGATCTTGTTGTTGCCGGGAACATTCACAGTAAAAGGCGAGTTTTAAAGCGAGAAAAGAATTGCAGATCGACTGGTAATGCTCGGTGTGTTGATGTTGCCAGACAGTCGGTTCAGATGAGATTAAACCATGTGCGGCCAGCGCTGTTAAGATCAGCTCGGATGCGCCGACTTGCTCCCTTGGTGGATCGATATCCTCGATCCTCAGCAACCAGAGACCGGCGTGTGTTTTGGCGTCGAAGTAGCTCCCGAGGGCAGTAGCCAGGGAGCCCAAGTGCAGTGGCCCAGAGGGCGATGGAGCAAAACGGCCGCAATAGGGGCGTGGCGCATTCGATGCTGTCGCCATAGGCGGCTAGCCTTTCTCTTGCTTCTCTTTAATTTCGGCCAGCGTTTTGCAGTCGATGCAGAGTTCAGCTGTTGGACGCGCCTCTAAGCGCTTGATACCGATCTCGATTCCACAGGCATCGCAGTAGCCGTAATCATCCTGCTTGATACGCTCCATAGTTTGATCGATCTTGCGGATGAGCTTACGCTCTCTATCTCGTGTTCTGAGTTCAAGACTAAACTCTTCTTCTTGCGTTGCACGATCAGCGGGATCAGGAAAGTTAGCGGCTTCGTCTTTCATGTGATTGACGGTGCGATCGACTTCCTGCATAAGCTCAGAACGCCAGTTCATTAGCATGGCTTTAAAATGCGCGCGCTGCGCTTCATTCATGTACTCTTCGCCCTTCTTTGGGGTGTAGGGCGTAAAATTCTTAGAGTGACCATCTTTGGTTTGGGTCATGTGCAGAATCCACTTCGTTAGTTAAAAGCTAGCTCGAAACACCGCATAAGATCCGAGGTTTCCGTGCCGCTGTTGAGCGGGCGGTGAAACTACC
>DOVB01000080.1 GCA_003520285.1 Halieaceae bacterium | reverse complement strand
GTTGCAGAGTAATCGCTGTGTCGCCGAAAGCAGTAGCGACAGTTAATAGCACAGCGCCCCGAGGTCAGTAATAACACGCGGCCATGGTATTTGTGGATGAGGCCAGGAACGGGGGTGAACGCTGCCTCATTCAAAGGATCAAGTAAGCCCTCTGCTGCAGTCTCAACTTCTTGGTAGGTGGCGAGCACCTGCAAGAGTAAGGGATCATTTGGATCACCTTGTTTCATGCGCGCTACGAACGGGAGCGGTGCGAGAATGGGAAAGTCAGGGTTTGCAAGTGGCCGAATCTGATCCTTTGCGGCCGCTAGTCCCAAGGCCTTGAGCAGCGTATCCGAGTCGCGGATCGCCGTTTGCAACAGCGATTGCCATTCACAGCTCTGCCATTGGGGGGAAGTGTGCGATATCATAGCGGCCTTAACGATATGTGAGACTAAAAGAGTATGGCTACCTATTCTACCAACGAATTTCGCCCCGGGCTCAAAGTAATATTAGACAACGAACCCTGCAGTATCTTGGATAACGAATTTGTAAAGCCCGGTAAAGGGCAGGCTTTCAACCGCGTTAAATTAAGAAACTTAACTTCGGGTCGTGTCTGGGAGCGCACCTTCCGCTCGGGTGAGTCGCTCGAAGGTGCTGACGTTGTCGATCTTACCATGGAATATCTTTATACCGACGGTGAATTCTATTACTTCATGGACCCCAATTCATTCGAGCAGCACCAAGCCGATATCAAAGCGGTGGGTGACACCTACCTGTGGTTAAAAGAGCAAGACACATGCGAGGTGACTTTCTATAACGGCATCCCGCTGTCGGTAACGCCTGCAAACTTTGTAGAACTCGAAATTGTTGAGACGGATCCGGGATTAAAAGGGGATACCGCGCAGGGTGGCAATAAACCCGCCAAGTTATCCACGGGCGCAGTCGTGAAGGTGCCGCTTTTTATCACTCGTGGAGAAATCATTAAAGTCGACACCCGTTCGGGTGAATACGTGGCACGGGCGTCTAAGTCTTAGACGTTCGTGGTCAGTACGCGCGCTAGGCTCGAGGCATTAGATACCCTTAGGACGTCGATTCGACGTTATTTCAAAAAGCAAGGTCTGGTCGAAGTGCAGGCGCCCATGGCCTGTCAGTTCGGAACTACAGATCCTGCCTTGCACTCCGTCGCAGTCGAGTTAGCTGGGCAGCGTCGCTATTTGCAGACATCTCCTGAGTTTGCTCTGAAGCGTTTATTAGCCCAGAACAGTGGTGATATCTATGCCTTTGCTACCGCGTTCCGAGACGACGAGGTTGGGCAATGGCACTCGCCAGAGTTCACGTTGCTTGAATGGTATCGTTTAGGTTTCGATCATCACCAGTTAATGGACGATGTCGAAGCCTTAATTCGACACTGCTGGGATGAGGCGCCCGCCATTGAACGAATATCGCATGCCGATTTGTATCGAGAGATCACTGGCGTTGATTCCCATGCGAGCTCATTAGATCAGCTTAAAGCGGCGGCTTCACAGTTTGGATTTTGCGGGGATCTAGACGAGCATCGCGGCTCATGGCTAGACGCTCTGTGGGTCGCAGCGATCGAGCCCGCGATCCAAACTAGAGCCCTGTTGGTCTATGATTTTACCGTTGAGCAGGCCGCTCTAGCGCGCTTAGGGTCGGTAGACGGACAGCCTGTTGCTCATCGGTTTGAGTTAGTGATTCACGGTGTTGAGCTTGCTAACGGATTCTGGGAGCTCACCGATGCGAAAGAACAGGCTCGGCGCTTCGAATCAGATCGATCGATTCGCAAGGATCGAGGATTAGAGGATGTGTTGCCAGATTCGCGCTTGCTGGGGTGCTTGGATCAGATGCCAAGTTGCGCCGGTGTGGCGCTCGGTTTCGAGCGCTTAGCCGCGATGATTCTCGGTTACGACCAGCTCGCTTCAGTCCAAGCTCTGGCTTGGGAAGATGCTTAGCGAGACTCAGCTCGATAAGGCATTTGGCCGATACGGTTGGCTGCCAGAGCAATCGCAAGTAAAGGGCATAAAATGTTGAATAGGGCGTACGGCGCGTAGCTAAAAGAGGCTACGCCCAGCGTCGCTGTCATGTAGGCGCCACAGGTGTTCCAAGGTATCAGTACAGAGGTCAGAGTGCCGGCGTCTTCCAGCGTTCTCGAGAGATTAAGCTCGTCTAAGCCTTGGTCGTGATAGGCCTGTTTGAACATTTTCCCGGGTAAAGCGATGGCAATAAACTGATCAGCGGCAAGGACGTTGGTCGCAAAACAGGTGGTCACTGTCGCGGTGACCAATGAAGTCACGCCTTTGACTCTGCGCAAAGCGACGCTAATCAGCGTGTCCAGTATCCCCGTCCGCTCTAAGATGCCGCCGAAGCTCAGTGCACAAACAATCAGCCAGATCGTATTGAGCATGCTCGACATGCCCCCTTTGCTTAGTAATTTATCTAAGAAGGGATCGCCACTAGACGATTGGAAGCCGTTAAAGAGCACACTCCAGATACCTTCCAGCCGCCCCAGTACTCCGCTCGAACCGGATTGTGCCATTGCGATGGCGGCCTCTCCCTGAAAAACAGCGGCGAATAAGCCACCAACCAGAGCGCTGATGACAATGGCTGGATAAGCCGGCATGCGTTTTACAATGAGTACTAGCATGACTATCAGCGGTATCAGTAGGTGGGGGCCAATCGAAAATTGCTGATCGAGTGCTTGCTGCAGTTGCGCGATGTCGGCGGGCTGTCCGGCTTGCTGACTACCCAAGAAGAAAAAGACGATACAAGCGATGACAAAGGCGGGGATAGTAGTCCACAGCATATGTCGAATATGTAAAAACAAGTCGACACCAGTAACCGCTGAGGCAAGATTGGTGGTATCAGACAGAGGTGATAGTTTGTCTCCAAAATAAGCGCCCGAGATAATCGCCCCTGCGGTGATGGCAGGGGAGAGATCAAAGCTCCCCGCGATGCCCATCAAGCCAACCCCGAGGGTGCCAGCAACGGTCCAAGAGCTACCAATACTGATGGCGACCACGGCGCAAATGATGGCGGATGTCGCGTAGAAATATTCTGGATCGATAATCGCAACGCCATAGTAGATCATGGCGGGTACCGTGCCAGATAGGATCCAGGTGCCAATCAGCATCCCGACTGCGAGTAAGATCATGATGGGACCCAGACCAACATGGATGCCCTCGATCAAGCCCTGCTGCAGGTCTTTATAGGAGGCGCCGCGGACAATGCCCACCAGCAGGGTTAAACAGCCTGCTAGAATCAAAGCAATTTGATTGGCGCCATAAGAAGCATCCGAACCAAAAAGGGTGACAGCCCCACTCAGGCTAGCAATCAAGAAGATGATCGGTAACAATGCCCAGCCGAGTGGCATGGGTTTGGGAGAATCAGGGCGATCAGGTTCAGACACGGCGTCAAAGCTCCCAGTGGGTTAAATAGAAGTGGAGCATGCCCGAAATTTATTCTGGGGTACAGTCTCAGTGTGGGAGGAGTCTAGTTGCCGACGCAATCAAGAATGGCTTTGCTGCTTGGACTCAGTGCCGTCTTACTTTGGTCGACCGTTGCTACTGCCTTTAAACTCGCATTGCGCTACCTCGATGTGAATAGTCTAGTGGCGCTCTCTTGTCTGGTTTCAGCTCTGGTCTTGTGTTCCTATTTACTGGTTCAGGGCCGCTTGGGCGAGTTGAAAGATGCGTTAAAAGCGCGACCGTGGACCCTGCTCTTCATGGGGCTACTGAATCCTATTCTGTACTACTCGGTGCTGTTGCGTGCTTACGATTTACTCCCAGCTCAGCAAGCGCAAACCATTAACTATACCTGGGCGATTACACTCTCTATTTTAGCCGTGCCTTTTCTTGGGCAGCGCTTTAGTGCGCGCGATGCCCTTATGGCGGCGGTAGGTTACTTTGGTGTTGTTGTTATAGCCACCGAGGGGCAGCTCAGTTTTGGTGCGATTGACAGCCTCACGGGCTTGGCGCTGGCGCTCCTAAGTACCTTGTTGTGGGCTGTATTTTGGTTGGGAAATACCCGATTGGCGCTGCCGGGCGATGTGGCTTTGACGGCCATGTTTCTGGCTGCCAGCCCGCTGGCGTTAATGTGGTTGGTGGGTTCGGGGGTGTTGGTCACACTGTCATGGCAAGCCCTGGCGAGCGCCACTTATATTGGTTTGTTTGAAATGGGCGTCACTTTTCTGCTGTGGTCGCAGGCTCTTAAGAGGGCAACTCAGGTAGCCAAAGTTGCGAACTTGATTTTTTTGGCGCCCTTACTGTCATTAGGATTGATTCAACTCTTCTTGGGCGAACAGATTCATGGTGCGACTTTGGTGGGCTTTGCACTGATTGTACCGGCTCTTTTGATGCAACAGCGGGGCTGACTGCCCCATGTGTGTTCAGGCTGCAGCCTGTTGTCGTTCTGGGATCGTTTGCGCAATTCTCAGGGCGCTACAAACACCATCTTCGTGCAGTCCGCTGTGCCAGTAGGCGCCGCAGTACCAAGTATTGTTCA
>DOVB01000111.1:4775-10818 GCA_003520285.1 Halieaceae bacterium | reverse complement strand
GGTTTGGCACCTCGCATTAACTTCATCCGATCCCATACAAAACGGAGTAGCCCCAGAATCCCGAATTGTTTGCGCATTTTTTGCTTTAACGAACCAGCAAACGCCAACCCCACCACCGCAAAAAATAACGCACCATCGACATGGCGAATAAACTCGTCCTGTTCAGGACTTTGGCGAGAAGGTGCCAACTCAGGACGGGCACAATCTGCGGCAATACGCTCGGCAATCGCGCGACTGTCGCAGTAAATATCACTGCCCCACTGTGCAACCGGAATTCGACGGTAACCACCCGTTAGCAAATCCAGATCTTTGCGAGGTAACATCGGCGACGTTTCCACGGCATCGTAAGGGCACTCGCAGTAAGCTAGCATTCGTCGGATTTTTTCAGCAAAAGGCGACAACGGATAGTGATGCAGGATTGGTTTAGTCATAGTGTCCCTTATTGAGTGAAACGAGAAAAAAGCGCCCTAAACGGCGCCCAGCGTTGGTAAATAGTGACACTAGCATAAAGGATGATCGACCTAATCACTAAGGAATAGATTAAAGCCTGAACCTGAACCTGAACCTGAACCTGAACCTGAACAGCATACGGCTGTCTCACTAGTGCTTGTAAACACCTTAATGAGTTCAGTGCGCAGGGTTGACTCTGTAATTTAACTGTATAAATATACAGTATTTATATGGCGATATCGGCTTTATGCCTTACTGTGAACTATCTTGCACCTCGAATTACAGCTTTTTACGCGGCGCTTCACACCCCGAGGAACTGGTCGAACGCGCCGCCGAACTGGGCTATGGCGCAATCGCTATCACAGATGAATGCTCTTTAGCCGGGGTTGTCAAAGCCCATATCCAAGCTAAATTATGCGATTTACCACTGATTATTGGCAGTGAGCTCAATACTCGCGAGGGGGTTCGTTTAATTGCATTGGCCCCCAATCGAATCGCCTATGCAGAATTATCAGGATTAATCAGCCGCGCTCGGCGTCGCGCCAACAAAGGAGACTACGAAGTCCACCTGCCAGATATCATTTTCCATTTGAAAAACTGTCTTTTATTGTGGCTTCCCGATCGAATCGATCGCCGCCAAAGTGCTTACGGGCTGACTCTGAGTAAACGTTTCAACCAGCGCCTGTGGCTCGGTTTTCGACACTTACTGGCCGGCGAAACTCGTCAACAATATCAAGCCTTTGAAGCCTTAAGCCAGGAACTCAATATCCCGATGGTGGCTTGTGGTGACGTGCGAATGCACATACCACAACGCAAGGCTCTGCATGACGCGCTTACAGCGCTCAAGCACAATACCCAGATTGATCGACTCGGCACCTTAAGGCTTGCTAATAGCCAACAGTATTTGCGACCACAGACACTGATCCACACACTCTATCCGCAACCACTCATCGATGAGACTGAACGTATTGCGCGTCAATGCGAGTTCTCTCTTGATGAACTGCGCTACGAATATCCCGAAGAAGTCGTTCCAGCCGGTTTATCAGCCCCCGATTATTTGCATCAAGAAGTGTTTAAAGGTGTCGAATCACGATGGCCAAATGGTGCGCCCAGCCACATTCTCGAGCGTATCGAAACCGAACTTTCGATGATTGCCCAACTGCGTTACGAGCACTACTTCTTAACCGTCTACGATATTGTCAACTTTGCCAAACAACGTCGTATTCTGTGTCAGGGCCGGGGATCCGCTGCTAATTCTGTTGTGTGCTACTGCTTGGGTATTACCGAGGTATCACCAGAGCATATCGATCTGCTGTTTGAACGTTTTATTTCGCAAGAGCGTGACGAGCCACCCGATATCGACGTCGATTTTGAACACGAGCGACGCGAAGAAGTCATTCAGTATATTTACGATAAATACTCACGTCGACGCGCAGCACTCGCCGCTACGGTCATCACCTACCGAACTCGCAGCGCTATCCGAGATATTGGCCGAGCCATGGGTTTGGATCACCATTTTATCGAGCAGCTGAGCCAGTCGATTGCCTGGTGGGATCGGCGCAGTGATTTACAGCAGCGGTTTACCGAACAGGGCCTAAAAAACAGCAGCCAGCAGGCTGAGCACTTTCAATACCTGGTGAATCAAATTCTGGGATTCCCTCGCCATCTATCACAGCATGTAGGTGGCTTTGTCATCAGTGCGGGTCCTATGTCGCACTTGGTACCTGTCGAGAACGCCAGCATGCCCAATCGCACAGTGATTCAATGGGACAAGAACGATATCGAAGCACTTGGCCTACTCAAGGTTGATGTGCTGGCGCTTGGTATGCTGTCGGCTATTCGCAAGTCGCTTGATTTGGTCAGCCGATACCAGCCCACTATCGAACACTTGCGATCTATTCCACAAGAGGATGCAGCGACCTATCGGATGTTGCAACAGGGCGATAGTTTAGGTGTTTTTCAGATCGAATCACGTGCCCAAATGGCGATGCTACCGCGACTCAAACCAGCCTGTTTCTATGACCTTGTTATCGAGATTGCGATCGTTCGACCCGGCCCCATTCAAGGTGAAATGGTGCACCCTTATTTGCGTCGTCGCGAGGGATTAGAACCGGTCAGCTTTCCCAATGAAGCCATCCAGCACGTTCTGAAACGTACGCTGGGCGTCCCTATTTTCCAAGAACAGGTGATTCGTCTTGCTATGGTAGCTGCTGGATTCAGTGGGGGCGAGGCCGATCAATTGCGCCGCGCTATCACTAACTGGGGGAAGAACAGCAAGTTGCTCACATTTGAGCACAAGTTAGTTCAAGGAATGCTGGCCAACGGCTACGATCAAACCTTTGCCAAACAATTATTTGATCAAATTAAAGGATTTGGTGGTTATGGTTTTCCCGAATCTCATTCCGCCAGCTTTGCCTTACTCGCCTACGCCTCAGCTTGGTTAAAGTGCCATCATCCTGGTGCATTCTATGTCGGCATACTCAATAGTCAGCCGATGGGTTTTTACAGTCCATCGCAACTCATACAAGACGCTCAGCGCCACGGTATAACCATTGACACAATCGACATCAATCACAGCCAATGGGATCACCAGCTGATTGCGAGCGACTATCAGAGTCAGCCCACCCAAATCCGCTTAGGACTGCGTTTAATCAAGGGCCTGAGTTATGCAACAGCGCAGAATCTTGTAGAGTCAAGACGTCGCTACGGACCCTATAAAAACGTCTCTGATCTTCAAACTCGTACCCAAATGGCAAAAAATGAGTTGCAGGCTTTAAGTGCCTCGGATGCACTTCACAGCATCAGTGGGCATCGTTATCAAACACAGTGGGAAGCAATGGGAATTGAGCCTAATAGACCTCTCTTAAAGACACTCGATGCCGACGTCAAAAGTGCCCCCCAGTCATGGCAATTAGAAGCCCCGAGTATTGCCGAAAATGTCATTGCTGACTATCAAACGACGGGGCTGACCCTAAGACAACATCCTTTGATGCTACTCCGAGAAAATGCTCCGTTTAATCGATGTAGCACGCATCAGGATTTATTGGCCAGTCGATCGAATAAGTTTGTGCGGATCGCTGGGCTCGTAACCTGCAAACAGCGTCCAGGCACAGCATCTGGGGTGATATTTTTAACACTTGAAGATGAAACTGGGAATCACAACGTGGTGGTTTGGCCGAGCTTACAAACGCGTTGCCGGCAGGCTTTAATGAACGCTCGACTGTTGGTGGTTAAGGGCACCTTAGAGCGACGCGACTCAGTCTGCCACATCATTGCTGGGGATCTACAAGACTACACCCATGAACTTTCAACTTTGGTACTCAAAAGTAGAGCGTTTCGTTAATTTTTGACATCCCCCATATCCAATCCACGCCGTACCACGGACAGACTCAAACACACTCTGTAGGGCGAATCTAAAATGCCGCGATACCTGTCAACGCTCGACCAATGATCAAAGCATGGATATCGTGGGTGCCTTCATAGGTGTTCACTACCTCTAAATTCACTAAGTGACGTGCGACGCCATACTCGTCACTGATACCGTTACCTCCCATCATATCGCGTGCAGCTCGGGCGACATCTAGGGCCTTCCCACAGGAGTTACGTTTAAGAATAGAGGTTAATTCAACGGGCGCAGCTCCACTATCTTTGAGGCGCCCCAACTGCAAGCAACCCTGCAGACCTAAACCGATCTCGGTCACCATATCGGCGAGTTTTTTCTGTATAAGCTGATTCGCAGCTAATGGCTTACCAAACTGCTGACGATCGAGTACATAGCGCCGCGCTCTTGTATAACAGTCTTGTGCTGCCCCCAATGCGCCCCAAGCTATACCGTAACGAGCACTATTCAAGCACATAAAAGGACCCTTCAAACCACGCACATCAGGCAAGATATTGTTGTCTGGGCAGAACACCTCATCCATCACAATTTCACCGGTGATAGAGGTTCGCAAACCCACTTTCCCATGTATGGTTGGCGCACTGAGACCCTGCCAACCTTTCTCTAGAATGAACCCTCTGATATCACCTTGGTCATCCTTGGCCCAAACCACAAAAATATCAGCGATCGGGGCATTCGTGATCCACATTTTCGAACCCGTCAAACAATATCCACCATCGACTTTGCGCGCGCGCGTCTCCATACCATTGGGATCTGAGCCATGATTCGGCTCGGTCAATCCGAAACAACCAATCAGCTCGCCGCGGGCAAGTTGGGGCAGATACTGTTGTCGTTGCGCTTCAGAGCCAAACTCATAAATCGGCAACATCACCAACGAGGATTGCACGCTCATCATCGACCGAAAACCAGAGTCGACGCTCTCTACTTGATGTGCGATCAAGCCATAGCTCACATAATTGAGTCCTGCACCACCATATGCCTCTGGTATCGTGGCTCCCAGCAACCCAAGGCGACCCATTTCTTTGAAGACTTCGATATCGGTCTGCTCGTGTCGGAAGCTGTTCACGACCCTCGGTTCAAGTTGCTCTCGGCAGTAGCGCCGCGCACTCTCCTGCACCAAACGCTCCTCCTCCGTTAGTTGGCCGTAAAGCGAGAAGATATCTTCCGGATTTAACCGATGATTTGCATTCGACACAGCAATCACTCCAATGAGGGGCAGGGATGACACAGAATTGCGCTAGGTTGCGCAACTCAGAAACACTTGGCTTCACTCAACCAATTTGTGACACTCTACCGCAAGCAAATTATAGGTGCCACTATGCACCCCATCCTTCGTATCAGTCTAATCCTAGTGGCTGTATTCTTGAGCCTGCTATTGCTCAGCCGCGCTTTTGGGGTTCTTTCACTCGACCAAATTCAGAGCTGGCTGAACTGGGCACACGCTCAAGACCCTCTCATTTTGGCGTCAATTATTATCGGCCTCTTGCTACTAGACTTGGTATTCTCCATCCCGACCCTAACCGTTGCCTTACTGGCGGGCTACTTTTTAGGTTTTAGCCAAGGTGCGGGGGTTTTACTACTGGGGTTGGGTAGCGCAGCATTGCTGGCCTACTACACCAGTCGCTGGCGGGGCGGTTTGGCACTCCAATTATTCCTTGAACAGAGCGAACAAGAACGCTTGCGGCAAGACTTTCAAAATCACGGTAGCTTAATGATTCTATTGGCACGCTCAGCACCGATGCTGCCCGAGATCAGCTATTGCCTCGCAGGCGTGTCGGGCATGCCAGTGCACAAATTGATGTTCTGGTTTTTGTGCGGCCACATTCCCTACTGTCTATTACTGGCTTATGCTGGCTCTCAGAGTCAACTGAGCGAACCCTATCCAGCGCTGGCGGCTATCTTCTTGTTGTACGGGTTGTTGTGGCTCAGTGCCTGGCACTTGCGTCGTCGGGTCACTAAAGTGCAACCCGCATCGAGCGACTGACAGTACCCTTTCGGTGAACAGCGTCGTGTCTCGCGTCGACATAACCTGAGCACAAGGACAACAAAGTATAGGTATTGCCTACAGGAATCATAGCCTGTCTGGGCCGCAACCACAGTCCCCGGTCCAGCATCTTGTCGCTGGCCTCACCCCTCGGGATAACAGAGTCGTTTACACGCCAGCTTATCAAGTTTTTCGCTGTTGTTACGTGG
>DOVB01000111.1:0-4489 GCA_003520285.1 Halieaceae bacterium | reverse complement strand
ACTGCCAAATTTTGATAGGCAGCATCCTCGATCTCGTTCGGTGAAATATTCTCACCACCACGAATGACAATTTCTTTGCTACGACCCGTTATGAACAAGAAACCATCCGAATTAATATGCCCCAAGTCCCCTGTTTTCAGCCACCCATCTTGCGTAAACGCTCTTTGGGTAGCTTCAGGATTGCGCCAGTATTCAGTCAGGCAGGTCACCCCCCGAAGCTGAATCTCGCCATCGGACTGACGATCAATCTCGCGATCCTCGGCGTCTGCAATGCGGAACCGCATAATAGGCGAGATAATACCGGCGGCGCTCGGGTACAATTCATAAATGATGCCGGCCATTTGAGCACCAACGGCGACTGTCTCTGTCATCCCAAATCCCGCTGAGCGACTCGCATGCGGCAACTCTGTACTAATCAACTTGGGCAAATCAGTCGGCATCGCTGCGCCCCCCGCAATGACTCTTAATAGCGACTCAATGCTATAGCGATGCCTGAGCGGACTCGTCATCAAATCACGCAAGATGGCCGGCACGGAACTCAGTGTTGTTACTTTCTCCCGATCGATCAGCTCAAGCGCACGCTCGGTATCCCATTTGCGGAGCATGACTACTTTAGAACCAATAAACGTCGGCAGTAAAAGCCCTGAAATCAGGCCAGTCCCATGAAATAGGGGAACTGTCAGCAAAGCCGTTTCACTCGTAGCACCGCCCCTGTAGTCACGTACGCCTTCTACACTCACGGTCAGGAATCCGAGGTAGAGCATATTCATGATGGCCTGTGCCACTGAACGGTGTGACGATACAACACCTTTAGGTTTGCCGGTACTCCCCGAGGTATACATAATCATCGCTGCAGCGAGCGGATCGACCTGTACGGGCTCAAATGTGAGCGCACTGCCCGCCTTGAGCGCATCATCAAGCACTACAACGTGGTCAGAAGCAGTGACCTCGTCAAGCTGTGAAGTCACCATAATGTGCCAAGGTGGCGTCTGGAAGCAGGCTTGGATCAAGGCCAAGCGCCGAGGGTCGACGATTACACAAACAGGGTCGGCGTTGGTCAGCAGAAACTGTAGCTCTTCCGTAGTACTCCAGCTATTGAGTGGAACGGCCACCGCACCGGCCGAAAGAATCGCATAGAATGCAACTGACCAATGCGGACAGTTCTGCATCGCTATCGCAACGCGATCACCCTTTTGAACACCGACGGCCTGCTGCAAGTAGGCACTGAGTGCATCGACTTCACTGTAGAAGTCAGCAAACGTATAACGGTACTGTTCAAAGACCATGAACGGTTGACTGGTAAACTGACGTCCCGCGGATACCACCTCGAGCATATCGCGCGGTGCACTTTTGAACATGGGTACAGCAGCACCGCCCACGTGGGTCTCAGTAATCTCAAAGTAGCCACCTTGACCTGTGATCTCTTTGATTTTCTGATGAATATCATTTGGAGTCATTGGGTATTCGCCTCACACTTTTATAGAAGCCATTGAGCCTATTACACATGCATCAGCGAATGGTCTATGACTATCAGCGAGGCCAACCGAGAAATCAAAATAGAGTGGTCAGCTTCAAGACAGCCCGCAATAGACCCCGCCACCCGTACAGACCTTAATAATCGTCCCCTAAACTTGGCGTGAATCAGGGTAGGTTTATGGTGTCCGACAGCGCGAGCTCGCAGACGTGAGGTACATAATCACTCACGAGCCCTGCTTGACAAAAGGATACACCCGACTCAGTTTCAATCAGACGTCTATATAGATTATCTTGATAGATTGCCTCGCCCTGAAAATAGTGTATATCAGGTACATACTGCGGGTTAATTAATTCAAACTGCATGAGTTTTAGCAGCCAGCGCCCTAACTCATAATGACTCATCACATCTGCATCAGGGAGTGGATAAGTGCGCTGATAGGACCGCGTGGCATACCACTGATGCACAACAATAGGGACCGACGCAACTGCTGGATATAAGCGATTGTGCCCCCAACGATTGCTCTCGCCAAGCATTTGTCCGTGATCAGAGGTCAGAATAACGACCGTTTTCCCGGGTAAAGTGTCCTTTAAACTTGTGATCTTATCCTTGAGTAACCGGTCAAAGTTCATTAATGCATTATCGTAAGCATTGTTAAGTCGATACTCGAGAGGCAGGTTTCCATCGTCGGGCCACCAATCCGATGCGTTGCCCAGGTGTTGATAATTATCGTCGTAGGGTGAATGCACGCTTCTCGACAAGAGCACTACGAAATTTTTATCTCCCCACTGCATTTCGTGTAACCAATGCAGAAGTCTATCGTCACCATATCGCTGAATTAAAATAAGGTCATCTTCCAGCGTTCGCACCGTATCAATATATTGCGCCCCTAGACCGTGAAGTACCTTCGACTCCTGAGTCGATAGCCATGTGGTTTTATAGCCGGCCTCTTTCGCACGCCGAAACAGATTTGCGGTCGCATTTTTTAGCATAGATAAATGGCCGGGCTCACGAACCACATTCATCAGTAAAGGAAGGGAAGCACCCGTCGCCACCGATGCAGCCAGACCCTGGACGAACTGCAATTCGTTAGCCGTTGCGAGGGACTGTAAATAAGGGGTAGTCGCACGATGATAACCGTTGATCTGCATTCGATCAGGCCGCAGCGAATCAGCAATGATCAGCACAATGTTGTCAGGTGCTGCGTCTGGTTGGATGATCGGGCGCACTTCATAATCTAGCAATGATGGTGCCACTAGCTCGCTCTCACGTCCGAGCATCCTAGTCGCATAGAACGAAAAAGAATTGATTGAATTATGCAAAGAGCTGCGCGTTGGTCCCGGCATAAACGCAATCATATCTCTGCGGGTTGCTCGTTCAGGCTTGCTGCCCAATATCAAGACCACCAATAGCAGTGGGACCCAACTCGCCCGAGACGTGTCCGTTAAATAGCGGTTAAACACCCAAACACACAAATCCCAAGGCAGCGCCCACGACACCATGACGTAGCTATGATCAATAAAGGAGTCTGACAGCGCTAAGCCAATCTCGTTATAGGTTGCGGCAAGCTTGCCAATATCATAAGGGGCCAGTGGTGTTCCCGTCATAGCGATATGACTGAGTTGAACTATTTGCATGGCCGCGAACAGACCAACCACGGCATTGGCAAACCAGCGTTTACCGGTCCACCACAACAGCACATTAATCACCCAGAGGGTCACAAGGTACTCTGCTTCAAGCTGCGCTAGATTGGCCGAGGTAAACAACTGCTGCACAAAGTCGTCTGACAGCATTAGTGCAGTGGTTAGCGTCGCGAGGAACAAACGCACACGCCACCCATGAGAGCTGAGTTGAGCCCAACCGAACCGATTTGCAGACACTGTTATCAATCCCTTATCGATTTAAAGCTCACCCAACCATGCTTAAGGCACTACCTGCACTGTCCGCCAGTGCAACAATGCTCTTACGCCAAGATCATTACTGTGCCATCTCACGCCCTGCCGATGAAGCTTGTACCGCTTGTGGCCCACGGATCAAACCACCAGGGGTTGGCCCCTGCATTTTACCCTCTAAAAAAGTCACACAGCCAGATTTTATGGTCGCAACATAACCATCGGCTTGCTGCAGTAAACGACGACCGCCAGCCGGCAAATCTCGCGCCACCCAAGGCGCACCAAGACGAATCGCTGACATATCAATAATATTTAAATCAGCTAGGTATCCCTCTGCCAGCACGCCGCGATCATTGAGCCCATAGAGTACCGCAGTATCATGGCACTGACGCCTAATCGCCTCTTGTAAACTGATACGCCCCGACTTGCGGTCGCGCACCCAGTATTGCAGCATGAATGTGGTTGCCGCCGCATCACAGATCGTACCGCAGTGGGCACCGCCATCAGAGAGCGAATTAATACAGTCATCTGACCGCATTGGCTGCTCTAAGAAGTTGTAATTGCCATCCGCATAATTCAGCAAGGGAAAATAGATGAAACCGTTACCGTTATCGCTCAATAACAAATCATAGGCATACTCAGCAGAGGACATCCCCGCCTGAGATGCCAAGTACTCGATTGATTCTTCCACGGTTGGCTCGTAGTTAAACCCATCACCCATTGCGTACTGCATTGAAAAAGCGTTTGCCATGAGGTCAGCGATCATCTGCAAATCGCCACCCATCGGCTCATTTGGTTCAGCCAGAAGCTTAGCTTTAAAGGCCGGATCTTGAAGGCTCTTGAGCTGTTGTTCCCACGGCTGTTCCACAATCGCGCGGTAACTGGGTTTGAAACTAAAGGGATGAAATGACGCTTGAAAACCGAGTATCAAGCCGGTGGCACGCATTGATATTTGCGCCAAGATCCTTGCTCCATTGGCGTTTTCGGCTCGCATTTGACTCAGCTGTTGATCAAATGGGGTTGCTTTAATCGGGGATTGAAGCGCGGTGAACGTGACGGGCACGCCGTAATCTCGGCTTAAACGCCCCATCCAGCCAAATTCGTCCCACTCGGGCAAGAGATC
>DOVB01000150.1 GCA_003520285.1 Halieaceae bacterium | reverse complement strand
GAAGTTTGATGGGACTCAGTCCAGCACTCAACACTGTACTGAGTCCCATCAAACTTCTGGATATAACACCCTTTTGTCTTCTACCAACCGTGGTCGACGCGATAACGCTCTCCTAAAATTGCTATCTTTCAATCATCAATAGCTCTGCGAGCAATGCTTGGTGCTAATGGACGAAATCGGGCGTGGCACATCCACGTTTGATGGTCTGAGTTTGGCATGGGCGACAGCGCGGCGACTCGCCGATCATATCGGCTGCTTTACGCTGTTCTCGACCCATTATTTTGAGCTCACCGATCTGCCCAACCAGTGCCCCAACATGATCAACGTCCACTTGGGAGCGCAAGAGCATAACGACGGCATTATTTTTATGCACACAGTAAGAGAAGGCCCTGCCAGTCAGAGTTTTGGCTTACAGGTGGCCCGCCTTGCTGGCTTGCCCAGCACCGTCATCAGCGCAGCTCGAGAGAAACTCATCGAATTAGAGCACTCCAGCCAGAGCCAGCCACTGAGCGCCAGACCAGCCATTCAGGCCGAGCTCTTTCAGCCAGATGCGAGCGACCCTCTCAAAGAGGCTTTGGAGCAACTCGACCCCAATACCATGACACCGATCGAGGCCCTCGTCGCGCTCAGTCAACTTAAGTCTAAGCTTGTTCCATAAAATCACTTCTCATCATAAGATTGAGCAGTTAGAATCGCGCTCGTTCAAAATTTAGGCGCTAGGAGAGACACATGACCTTTGTTGTCGGTGAAGACTGCATCAACTGCAAACACACGGATTGTGTTGAAGTGTGCCCTGTGGACTGCTTTTATGAGGGTCCTAATTTTCTAGTGATTCATCCCGACGAGTGTATCGACTGCGCCCTCTGTGAGCCTGAGTGCCCAGTTGACGCGATCTTCAGTGAAGATGAGCTACCAGAAAGCCAGCAGGTCTTCTTAGAGCTCAACGCCGAGCTCGCAGAGATTTGGCCCAACATCACAGAAATGAAAGATGCCATGCCAGAGTCTGAAGAGTGGGCTGGAAAACCCAATAAACTGGCTCTACTGGAGCGCTAGTTTTAGCGCTTCCCCAGCACCGATACGGGATCGACTGGCTTACCTTTGCGCCGGATTTCGAAGTGAAGCTTGATCCGATTGGTGCCCGAATCACCTTTACGAGCAATCAACTGCCCCGCTGACACCTTTTCCCCCTCTGCCACAACGAGAGATTCGTTGTGGCCATACGCGCTCAAGTACGTGTCGTCATGCTTAATGATCAGCAATCGTCCATAACCGGCAATCCCAGTCCCAGCGTACACCACCTCGCCCGCCGCAACAGCTCTAATGGGATCATT
This sequence comes from Halieaceae bacterium, assembly GCA_003520285.1. GTDB lineage: Bacteria > Pseudomonadota > Gammaproteobacteria > Pseudomonadales > Halieaceae > Aequoribacter. Next base: position 7,978 of record DOVB01000150.1, on the reverse strand, counting down.
GCGTGAACCATCGATGTCGATACCCTTATGCAAAGAGCCCGAATAGCCACGAATCACCGTGCCCTCTGAAGGCCAAATCCAGCGGCCATTAAACGCCGGAGTCGTCGAGGATGGGACAGCAGCTGCCGGTGTCACTCTGGGCGTGGATGCGGGTTTAGCTGTTGGTTTGGCGGCTGCGGCGACTTGTGGCTTGCTCGGCGCGCTCGCCTTAAATACTAATTTTTGGCCGGGAAAGATGGTGTATGGTTGGGGTATGCCATTGAGTGTTGCCAACTCACGGTAATCCACCCCAAATCGCCATGCGATCTTAAACAAAGTGTCACCCGCCGTCACATAGTATTGCGCCGGTGGTGCGCCGCCGGGCTTCACTCGATATTCTACCGGTGCTCGCGAACTCGCGCACCCAGCAACCAGGAACAGCATTGCAAAGCACGCGCAGCAGAACCGCGTTCTGAATCGAATCCGATGGCTAGGACCCAGCGCTGTCATGACCCCAACGCGATTGCACCAGAAACACCAAAATCAAGCCAACAGCACAGCTGATCAAGCACTCCAGAATCATTGGGCTACCAGACAGCTGCGCGAACCGATCAGGACTCACCAAAACAAAGGGCTCGGTGGCGACGCGCCAGGGCCAAACCATGACCAAAGAACCCCATAAAAATCCAGTGAGTACGGCAAGCGTTGCACTTAAGTGCGTGGTTAGAAGGTAATTGAGAATCCGGCTAAACGTCATTAATCCTGCACCAGCGCCCACACAAAACAAACCCACTGAGCCGATATCGAACTGTCGCAAAGCCTGCAGCACCGGCTCATACATGCCTAACAATACCAATAATAATGAACCAGACACGCCCGGTAAAATCATGGCACAGATAGCAACAAATCCGGCACCAAAGAACATCCAAGATTGCACCTCAACCGAGCTAGGTACCCACAACACCAAACTCCCCGCTGCGAGCGTTGCACACAACAACAAGACGATCATAAGGACCGAAATTTGATTCAACTGCCGCAACAACCACCACGCAGAAGCCGCGATTAAGCCAAAAAAGAACGACCACAGCGGCAGCGGATAATGTTCTAAGGCCCACAGAATACCTTGAGCTAGACTGATGATACTGATCGCTATACCACTCCCTAAAACCACCAGAAAACGGCCATTGATCCTCGCCCAGGCGGCGCGCCAATCGCCGCTCATCAGCAAACGCAGCGCCTCGAGGTCGATACGGCTAATGCTCGATAACAGGGTCTGATAAATGCCAGTAATCAGAGCCACTGTTCCGCCTGATACCCCAGGGACCACGTCAGCGGCGCCCATCAACATGCCGCGCAAAAAAATGCCTACGTCTGTCTTCACCGCACCGATCCCGGTAACAGCGGTACGAAGAACACTGAGTCGAGGATCTCTTGAACCCAGTCATCACCCTCGCGAATCACCAAGTGTAACTGTTGCTTTTCTTTACCAACGGGCATGATCAATCTTCCGCCATCAGACAACTGAGCCAGCAGATGCTCGGGCACATATTCACCAGCAGCAGCCACTAAGATGCCATCAAAGGGGCCTTTATCGGCCCAGCCCATCATGCCATCAGCATGCCGACATTGCGCGTTCCAAACCCGCAGCGAGCGCAATCGCGTTTTCGCTTTTAGCAAGAGCGGCTTGATTCTCTCGACACTGAAGACTTCATCGACCAGCTGCGACAAGACGTAGGTTTGAAATCCAGACCCTGTTCCAATTTCAAGGACGCGCTTACGGGGGCCGTTGGCCAATAAAATTTCAGTCATGCGTGCGACGGTTAAGGGTTGGCTCAAAGTCTGCTGATAGCCGATGGGAAGTGCGGTATCTTCGTAGGCCCGATGTGCCATGGCCTCGTCAAGGAATAGATGTCTTGGGGCGTTGCGCATGACTTCGAGCACTTCGAAATTGGTAATACCTTGCTCACACAGGCGCTGCACCAATCGTTCTCGAGTGCGCTGCGAGGTCATCCCAATACCACTGATATCTGGCGGCGTCATGTTCTATCCTTGATCAAGAGCGCCACTGCATGCGCGGCAATACCCTCTTTACGACCCATGGGCCCCAACCCTTCCGTGGTAGTTGCTTTTACATTGACGCACTCGATCGATACTTGCAAGGTGCTCGCGAGCACTGCTCGCATGGCGTCAATATAGGGACGAAGCTTCGGTGCCTGCGCAATGACCGTAATATCGACGTTGCCAATACCGTAGTTGCGGTCGTGAATAAGCCCTACAACTTCTTGCAAAAACTCGACACTATTACGGTTCGCATGAGTCGGGTCGGAATCGGGGTACAGCACCCCGATATCTCCAAGTGCCAGGGCGCCCAACAAGGCGTCACAGAGGGCGTGAATGGCAACATCACCATCTGAATGCGCCTGAAAGGCCCGGTCAAAGGGAATATCCACACCACCTAGCCTAAGACCCTCGCCATCGATGAGTGCGTGCACATCGTAGCCATGCCCAATACGGATCATTGCTGATTCTCCAAAACCTGTTGTGCCAAGGCTAAATCATCTGGCCACGTGATCTTAAAATTTCGACGCGGCCCTTCAACCAAATACACTGGGATATTAGCCGCTTCTAACGCCGACGCTTCATCCGTCACTGTCAGCCCGCGATTGAGACAACCAGCGAGTGCTGAACGCAGTACAGACACCAAAGCACATTGCGGTGTTTGTGCGGCCCACAACTGGTCGCGTGGCAAAGTTGCGACCACCAGCTGATCTTCTCCGCGCTTCAAAGTATCACTCAGTGGTTGAGCCAGAATAACCGCTTGGTGCTGCTGCAAGGCAAGGCGCAGAGCCTCAAGTTGGGTGATCTGTAGCAGTGGTCGCGCCGCGTCATGCACCATCACGTAATCGTTCTCGCCGGCTTGCGAGACGATGTAATCGAGACAGTTGAGGACCGATTCAGCGCGTTGGGCTCCGCCAATGACAACCACCACATGCGGGTGCTGGGCGAAGCGGCTCTGATGAAACTGGTGGTCGTCTGCTGAGACGGCAACCACCACGGTATGACAGAACTCCCACTCTAAAAAAACGCTTAAGCAGTGATCTAACAGCGTTGCACCAGCCACAGAACAGTATTGTTTCGGCGTGCTGCCACCAAAGCGCTCGCTTCTTCCGGCCGCGGGAATCGCGATCCAATACCGCTCAGTCATCTTTGGTCTCTGGGCTGTTTGGGTTGGTTTGAATCGTGGCTAAGGGCCGCACTGAATCTGTCACTCGTTTATCTGGAAATAGATATAAAATCTCGCCTTGCTTAATCAAGCCCAAATCCTGACGCGCGCGCTCTTCGATCAGCTCGTTCGACGTTTTCAGGGACACGATTTCGTCCAAGAGCTTCGCGTTCTCGGCTTGTAGCGCTTCATTCTGACTCTGCATCGTTTGCAAACGCTGCTCGAGCATTGCCAAATCTCGCAGCGATCCTTCAGCGAACCACAAGCGATATTGCAGCCAGGCGAGAAGCACCAGCAATACCGCAGCGGCCCACTTCATCATGGGACGCGACTAAACTCCGCTATCCCGCGGTAAGGGGCAGTGCCAGCTAATTCAGCTTCGATTCGCAACAGACGATTGTACTTGGCGACTCGATCTGAGCGGCAAGCGGATCCGGTTTTTATTTGCCCGGCGGCGGTTGCCACCGCCAGATCTGCAATGGTGGTATCTTCAGTTTCGCCCGATCGATGAGAGATAACGGCCGTGTATCCAGCAGCTTGTGCCATCGTGATCGCATCCAGTGTTTCCGACAAAGAACCGATTTGATTAAACTTAATCAAAATCGAGTTGGCAATCCCGTTGTCTATGCCGCGCTTCAGAATCTGAGTGTTGGTGACAAACAGATCGTCGCCGACCAGTTGAATTTTACTGCCGAGGCGCTCGGTCAAATAGGCCCAGCCATCCCAGTCAGACTCATCCAAACCATCCTCGATCGATAGGATCGGATGCTTATCGGCCAAGTCGGCCAGATAATCCGAGAAACCTTTGCTGTCGAACTGCTTACCTTCACCACTTAGAACATAGTGGCCGTCTCGATAGAATTCGGAGGCCGCGCAATCCAGCGCCAGGGTAATATCTTTGCCAAGCTCATAACCGGCGGCACTGACTGCCTGTGCAATCACGCTAAGTGCAGCTTCATTCGAGGGTAAGTTCGGTGCAAAACCGCCTTCGTCTCCGACAGCCGTCGATAAACCCATGCTTGTCAGCACTTTCTTTAGGTGGTGAAAAATCTCGGCGCCCATGCGAAGCGCTTGTGCAAACGAGGTCGCCGACACCGGTTGAATCATAAACTCTTGAATATCGACGTTGTTGTCGGCGTGTTCTCCGCCATTCAGAATGTTCATCATCGGGACCGGCAGGGTCAGTGAGTCATTGCCCGCCAGCTCTGCAATATGCCGATACAAGGGGATTTTTCGCGCTTGCGCAGCAGCTTTAGCATTCGCCAGCGAAACAGCAAGGATCGCGTTGGCGCCAAACTTAGCCTTATTCTCGGTACCGTCGGCCTCTATCATCAAGCGGTCAATGGTACGCTGATCCGTGGCATCCTGACCTATCAAACACTCGGCTATAGGGCCATTCACATTAGCAACCGCTGTCAAAACACCTTTACCGAGATAGCGTGATGAATCCCCATCTCGCAGCTCAAGCGCCTCTCTGGAACCGGTTGACGCGCCAGAAGGGGCACAGGCAGACGCCACATGACCCGTATCAAGGGTGACCTCTGCCATGACCGTTGGATTTCCACGTGAATCCATTACTTCAAAGGCTTCGACTTTGGTAATTCTCATTCTTTACTCCACACAAAACACCAGCAAATTATTCAACGATCAGCTCGGGCTGCTGCTTCACCACGTCGTCTATCGCTTGCATCTGCCTTAAAAAGGGCTCTAGCTTATCCAAAGGAAGCGCGCTCGGACCATCGCACCGTGCGCGATCAGGATCAGGGTGCGCTTCAAGAAACAGACCAGCCAAACCCAAGGCCATACCCGCTCGCCCTAATTCGACCACTTGATGGCGACGACCGCCCGATGCGGCACCAGAGGGGTCGCGACATTGCAGAGCATGAGTCACATCAAATATGATCGGAGCATCGTGGCAAGCGCGCTTCATGACGCCAAACCCCAGCATGTCCACCACCAAGTTATCGTAACCAAACTGGCTGCCACGCTCACACAGCAGTAGATTTGGATTACCACACTCAACAAACTTTTCGACAATGTTGCTCATCTGCGAAGGGCTTACAAACTGCGGCTTCTTGATGTTGATTGGTCGACCTGTCTCTGCCATCGCTTTCACCAAATCTGTTTGTCTGGCTAAAAAAGCGGGCAGCTGCAAAATATCAGCGACTTCAGATACTGGCTGAGCTTGGCTCACCTCGTGAATATCAGTCACTACGGGAAGACCGAACTCTCGTTTCACAGCCGCCAGAATTTCGAGGCCCTCGATCATACCCGGCCCACGAAACGAATGGATCGAAGACCGATTCGCTTTATCGAAGGACGCCTTAAATACCAGCGGGATTCCCAAACGCTCGCAGACCATCGCATAGTGACTGGCAACAGTGAGGGTGAAATCCAGGTTCTCGATGACGTTGATACCACCGAGTAATACAAAAGGCATCCGATTCGAAAATTGGATATCGCCTACGGCCACAGTTGCTAAATTCACGATGTATGATTCTCCGTCGCTGGTGCTGTGCGAAATAGTCAACCGCTCTGCTTTGCTGCCAATGCCGCCTGAATATAACCAGTGAACAATGGGTGACCACCACGCGGACGTGAGGTGAATTCAGGGTGGAACTGGCAGGCTACGAACCAGGGATGATCAGGTATTTCAATAATTTCAACCAAGGAATGATCAGCCGACCAACCTACCACGCTCAACCCGGCATCATTTAAACGATCGAGATAGGTGTTGTTCACTTCGTATCGATGACGATGACGCTCTTCTATGGTCTCGGCCTGATACAAGTCGCGAACCGCCGAGCCTTCTACCAAATGACAGGGCTGAGCCCCTAGGCGCATCGTGCCACCCAAATCGGAAGTTGCCGACCGCTGAGTTGTTGTGCCATCTGGATTAATCCATTCAGTGATCAAGCCAATCACGGGATCAGGTGTGCTGGGATCCATCTCAGTCGAGTTGGCCTCGGTCAAACCCAAAACATTGCGCGCAAATTCAATCATCGCGACATGCATTCCCAGGCAGATCCCAAGGAAAGGTATGCGATTCTCACGAGCATACTGTACCGCCGCTATCTTGCCTTCGAAGCCACGGTCACCGAAGCCGCCTGGCACTAAAATAGCATCGGCGTGTTCCAAAACCGCGGTGCCATGCTCTTCGATTTGTTCAGCGTCGATATAATCGATTTCTATCGAGCTCAGTGTTTGCAGACCCGCATGCTTCAAAGCCTCGTTCAAAGACTTGTAGGCGTCGAGCAAATTCATGTATTTCCCGACCATCGCGATTTTTACGGTCGGGCGATCTTTGGCAAACTCGCGCTGAACCACATCGTCCCACTCCGACAAATCGGCTGGAGGGCACTGTAAGCCAAGCCGTTCCACCACAACTTGATCGAGCTTGCAGTCATGCAGATGCTTGGGCACCAAGTAAATCGACTCGGCATCGAGGAGCGGGATAACAGCGCGCTCTTCAACGTTGGTGAAAAGTGCAATTTTCTTGCGCGCGCCTTCGTCGATTTCTACCGCACAACGACACAGTAAGATATCGGGCTGCAAACCAATAGAACGCAGCTCTTTCACTGAGTGTTGCGTGGGCTTGGTTTTGATCTCGCCGGCGGTTGCGATGTAGGGCACCAACGTAAGGTGCATGAGCATCGCGCGCGACATGCCGAGTTCAATACGCATCTGACGCGCCGCTTCCAAAAAAGGTTGGCTTTCGATGTCACCAACAGTGCCACCGATTTCGACTACTGCGACCTCTGCGTCGCCAGCACCGAGTACAATACGGCGCTTAATTTCGTCGGTAATGTGAGGAATAACTTGCACCGTGCCACCCAAGTAATCGCCGCGGCGTTCTTTGCGGAGCACTTCTGAGTAGACTTTACCGGTGGTGAAATTATTGTTGCGGCGCATGGTCGTGCGCGTGAAGCGCTCGTAATGCCCCAAATCCAAATCGGTTTCAGCGCCGTCTTCAGTCACGAATACTTCGCCGTGTTGAAACGGGCTCATGGTCCCGGGATCCACATTGATATAGGGATCTAGTTTTAACAATGTGACTTTTATTCCGCGAGCTTCCAAAATTGCGGCGAGCGAGGCTGCTGCAATTCCTTTGCCGAGAGAAGAAACCACCCCACCTGTGACGAAGACATATCGCGTCATGACAGCCCTAACCCTAATAAAAAGAAAGGCGCGATGTCGGCAGTTTAGCGGCGCTTATCGCGCGGAAGCCTCCTGTCAAACACCACATCAGAATGGGGATTCAGACTACCAGAAAGACCCGAGCAGCTCAATCTAATGTATCGCTGTTTTGACTGCCCTCTCGATAACGAAAGGTGTGATCGGCGGCAACCGGCGGTACCCAATCGATCTTAATGATCGTGCCCTGGTGGGCTTTATCGGTGTAATTCTCGCGAATCACAGCCGTGTCTACCACACCAATAATCTCGTCGCCCAGACAAAATATTGGCAAGGAATCACGCCACCACGGGGGAATTTGCCAAAGCTTGAAGACTTTATTCACCAATTTGCGCGGCTGGCCTGCCGCCAATCTCACCTTGTCACTTGCTTGTCGCATGCGCATTTTGAGGTTCGTGCGCAGCGAGGCATCGACGCCCGTCAACCAGAACTGCCCCGCGGGCGTACTGATCCATGTGTCGAGCTCGACCGACTGCAATTCGATTGGTGCGGGTAAGACTCCACTACAGCAGTAGACGGCGCCGGCATAGTACTTCAAAACATAGCCGCCAGTATTGAGCTGGGGAACACGATCGGGAGGCG
>DOVB01000196.1 GCA_003520285.1 Halieaceae bacterium | reverse complement strand
ACTCGAGACCAAGCAACGCTCACCTTCAACAACGTTGAGGCTGTCTGCGTCGGGGCTGATGCAGAGGCCGCCTTTGCCGCAGCCGAGCCAGCAATACTGGCGCTTCTGGCTGCTGATATTACCGGTGCAGGCGAGTGGTTGCTGCAAACGACGGTCGAATATGTGAGCGTGCGTAAGCAGTTTGACCACGCACTTGGGTTCTTTCAAGCAGTGAAACACCCCTTGGTGAATGTGATGAGTCAGATCGATGAAACCAAGTCCTTAGCTTACTTCGCGGCGTGTGCTTACGAAAGTGGCGAAGATAGGGCTGCTCAAGCTGGCCATATGGCCAAGGCCTCAGCGAGTGTCACAGCAGATTTTTCTGCAAGCCGAGCGGTTCAGTTGCATGGCGGAATCGGTTTTACTTGGGAAGCGTATGTGCATCTTTTCTTTAAACGCCAAGTGCATAGTAAGGCTTTGTACGGTGATGCTATTTGGCACAGGTCGAAACTCGCCGATATCGTCTTAGGTCCTGTGGCAGCGGCGCAGTAGGGAAAATGTTATGAGTAAGTCGACCTGGGCTCTGATTCTGACCACCTTTGCTGGCGGGTTGTACGTGTTGTTTCAGATTGCGACACGAACGCCGGCGCCGCCAGATCATCAGGTCTATATCGGGGGTACGGTGATCACCATGAATGCCGACCAGCCCTACGCTGAAGCCGTTTCAGTAAAACATGATCGCATTGTTGCCGTTGGTACGAGCAGTGAGATCATGGCATCTGTGACGGATAAAACCGTAGTGCATGACTTGATGGGGCGTACTTTGGTGCCGGGATTCATCGACGCGCATGGACATTTTCCTGCTTCAGGGATCTACACCTTAGTCGCCGATTTGAGCAGTCCACCCGTTGGCCGAGTGCAAAATATGGCCATGCTGATCGAGCGATTGAAGGTTCAAGCTGCGGGTGTAGAGCCAGGCGAGTGGGTGATCGGGTTCAGCTATGACGACAGCGCAATTGCCGAGCGAAGGCACCCCACTCGCGAAGACTTAGATCAAGTTTCAACTGAGCATCCCGTAGTCGCCGTGCACAGCTCTCTGCACTTTGCCACGGTGAACTCAATGGCATTAACTCAGTTAGAAATCACCGCAGAAACACCAGATCCAGATGGCGGCGTTATCGTCAGAGATCCGGTGTCAGGGTTGCCCACTGGTGTGCTCGAAGAGAATGCCATGATGACGTTGTTGCAGCAGGCGACTGACTTCAGCCTGTTCGAGGGTTTCTTGATGGTGAAGTCAGCGGTCAAGGAATACGCTCAGAACGGGGTTACCACTGCGAATGTCGGAGCAGGCTCACGCGGTCAGATGGAGGGCCTGAGCACGCTATCGAAATGGGGTGTCATACCTCAGCGTCTCACCGTATTACCGTTGCAGCAGGAGTTTGCCAATGAAATTGCTACGGGCACTTTCGATGCTGCGGATTGGGATTCTGAGCGCTTCCATACCACTGCGTTTAAAATTGTGGCGGATGGCAGTATTCAGGGTCACACGGGATATCTGACGCATCCATACCATCAGCCATACAAAGGCGACGCAGAGTATCGGGGCTATCCTCGAGTTGATAAGCCCGACTTATTAACACAAGTTCGGGAGTTGTTTCGCAATGACTATCGTGTTGCGATTCACACCAATGGTGATGCGTCGATTGATGATGCCCTCGATGTGATCGAAGCCGTCTTGCAGGAATATCCTATTCCAGACCACCGCACCACGCTCATTCATGCTCAGATGGCTCGTGAGGACCAGATACAGCGAATGGCTCAGTTGGGTGTCACGCCGTCGTTTTTCTCGGCGCACGTTTATTTCTGGGGAGATCGTCACCGAGATATTTTCATGGGTCCTGATCGCGCTGCTCATATCAGTCCCGCGCAATGGGCACTGAAGCATGGTGTGAGGTTTTCCTCTCACTTAGACACGCCTGTCGTTCCCATGCGTCCTCTGCGCGCGGTATCGGCAATGATCAATCGAACCACCAGTAGCGGGCAGGTTCTAGGTGCTGACCAAGCGATTGATATCTTATCCGCGCTTCACGCGGTCACGATTGAGGCAGCGTGGCAAGCAGGTTTAGAAGATAGTTTGGGTTCTATAGAAGTCGGTAAGCAGGCTGATTTGGTGGTTTTGTCGGGTAATCCCGTCCAAAACGTCGACTCGGTCGAAGAGCTCAAGGTCGAGCGCACCGTGATTGCGGGTGTAACGATTTATCAGCGTTAGCTAGATCATTGTCTTGAAGCAAGCGCGAATCTCTTGTGCGAGCAACTCCGGTTGCTCTAGCGCAGCAAAGTGCCCGCCGTGGGGCGGTGTGTTCCAGTATCGTAAGTCACTGAATCTGGTCTCAACCCATCGTCTCGACGCCTTGAAGATTTCGAAGGGAAATACACTCATTCCAGTGGGGCAGTCGATTGCAGGGAGCGCTCCCGTTGGGTGAAAGCTCTCCCAGTATAAACGCGCTGAGCTGGCGGCAGTGTTAGTGAACCAATACAGCGATACAGTATCGAGCATAGCCGTTCGGCTAATGGCATGATCGGGTATTGCAATGCCATCTTGCTCGCAGTCGGTCCATGACCAAAATTTTTCGACAATCCATGCCAGTTGGCCGACCGGTGAGTCGGCCAGTGCATAGCCTATTGTTTGAGGTCTAGAAGCTTGTTGTTGCGAATAGCCGTTGTCCCATCGCGCATAGTGCGCCGCAGCGTCCAGCGCCGCTTGCTCCTCAGCAGTCAGCTC
>DOVB01000278.1:5428-11970 GCA_003520285.1 Halieaceae bacterium | reverse complement strand
GCAGTCATATCGCTTCCGAGTCGCTGAAGGTGCCTACGCCCTAACCCTGTATTTCGCAGAGACAAAAAACACACCTGACCGCACCTTTCAGATCCGTTTTAACGGTGTTGTTTATGATAATCAGTTCAATATTCCGCGGTTCAGAGACGGCTTAACGGACGCCGCGTTGGCGCGAACCTGGGCGAATATTGAGCCTGTAGATGGTGTCATACAGCTCGATCTTGAAAGTGGCTCCGCTTTGCCAATCCTGAGTGGGATTGCGTTAGAGCGTCGAACCGACGAACAGCTTGGCCGTTTGCGTTGGGCCGATGAGTTTTCGGGAACGGGTCTAGATTCTCGCTATTGGACGATCGATGAATGGCCGGCTCGGAAAGTCAACGATGAGGATCAGGCCTATGTGGCAAGTGCGGCAACTGTCCGTGTTGACGAGGGTCGCTTAGTTCTCGAAGCGCATCAGGTGAATGAGCCGGATGCGATTTACCATTCAGGCCGTGTTCATAGCTTAGGCAAAATCGATTTCCGATATGGTCGCCTTGATGTAAGGGCGAGGGTACCAAAGGGACAGGGCGTGTGGCCCGCTATTTGGTTGTTACCTACACACCCCTATCGCTATGCGTCGAGTTGTGATGCACGCAATCCTGATTGGCAGGGCGCCAGCGATTGTGATGCGTGGCCTAATTCGGGTGAGATAGATTTGATGGAGCACGTTGGCTTTGAGCCCGGCATTGTGCATGGCACTGTGCACACGCGCGGGTATTATTGGGTTCAAGGTAATCAGCGTAAGGGCAGTGTTGTGCTCAACAATTTAGGCGATGAGTTTCACGTGTACAGTTTGCGCTGGCGACCCGATCGGCTCGATATGTTCGTAGATGACAATCGGTATTTCACGTATAGCCGTGAAGAGAGCGACTGGCGTCAGTGGCCCTTTGATCATGCATTTCACATTGTCATGAATTTAGCGGTAGGTGGACAGTGGGGTCGCGCGGGGGGGCCGATCGATCCTAGTATCTTCCCGCAGTCGCTCGAGATTGACTACGTTCGGGTTTACGAGGTCGCGCCCGCGGCCAGTGAAGTCACAAATTAAAAAGGCAAATGAGGTAGAACTATGCGAATTCTAGTGTCTGTGGCCGCGATTTTGAGCTGCGTAGTGACGCTGTCGGCAGTGGCTGAATCAATGTCGGCCAATCTCATCGACCCGGCGGTCGAGCAGCGCGTTGATGCCATCATGAAAGAGATGACATTAGAGCAAAAAATTGCCCAGATGATACAACCCGAGATTAAAAGTGTGACGCCCCAAGACGTAAGGCGCTATGGCTTCGGCTCGATCCTCAATGGTGGCGGATCTTTTCCGCAGCAGAATAAACAGGCCACGATCGCTGATTGGGTAGCGCTTGCCGACTCATTTTATGAAGCGTCAGTGGATACCAGTGAGGGGCATGCGGGAATACCCATCATGTGGGGAACTGATGCGGTGCACGGCCACAACAATGTGCTCGGAGCGACCATTTTTCCGCACAATATTGGTTTAGGTGCCGCTCGCAATCCCGCCCTCATTGAGGCCATTGGTGCAGCAACCGCGCGCGAGGTCCGAGCGACTGGAATTGACTGGATTTTTGCGCCAACGGTTGCGGTGGTTAAAGATAACCGGTGGGGGCGCACCTACGAGGGTTACAGCGACCGCCCAGAGATCGTCAGAGATTACGCCGAGGCCGTCGTGAGGGGCTTGCAATCAGAGAATATGGTCGCGACTGCAAAGCATTTTGTGGGCGATGGCGGCACCTTCAGGGGGATTGATCGCGGCGATACCCGGTTGTCACTCGAAGATTTGTTAGCGCAGCACGCCGCTGGCTATGAGACAGCTCTGAAAGCGGGTGTTATGAGTGTGATGGCGTCGTTCAATTCTTGGAATGGCAAGAAAATTCATGGCAGTAAGACGATTCTGACAGACGTATTAAAAGATCGCTTAGGGTTTGATGGATTTATCATCTCGGATTGGAATGGCATCGGTGAAGTCGAGGGCTGCACAAATAGTAATTGCTCGCAGTCGGTCAATGCTGGGATGGACATGATTATGGCGCCCGAAGATTGGCAGGCGCTGTATTACAATATGATCGAGCAGGTGAAGTCTGGCGAGATTCCAGAGAGCCGAGTGGACGACGCGGTGAGGCGTATCCTTCGTGTCAAAGCACTATCTGGCATCCTCGATAAGCCGAAGCCCTCAACCGCAGCTCTTGATGCCTCGGTCATCGGGCAGGCGTCACATCGAGAGATTGCGCGACAGGCGGTACGTGAATCCCTAGTTTTGCTGAAGAACAACCATAATACGCTGCCCTTAAAAGCGGATCAGAATATTCTGGTGGCGGGCGCAGCGGCAGATGATATTGGGCAACAATCTGGTGGATGGACTATTACCTGGCAAGGCACAGGCAATCAGAATTCTGATTTTCCGGGTGGCCAATCGATTCTAGATGGGTTGCAAATGATGGCTGAAAAGAATGGGGCTAAGATCCAATTCAGCGTCACTGGTGAGTTTAGCGATAGGCCAGACGTCGCCGTGGTTGTCTTCGGAGAAACTCCCTATGCCGAAGGCCAGGGCGATATTGACAGCTTGAATTATGGCGCCTCTGATGCCTATAGTGTTGCTCTGTTACAGCGTTTAAAAAGCCAAGGAATACCGACCATTGCCATATTCTTAACAGGGCGCCCCATGTGGATTAATCCCGAGCTCAATAATTCAGACGCGTTCGTGGTCGCTTGGTTACCGGGCACCGAGGGGCTTGGTGTCGCTGAAGTGTTGTTCGCTGAGCCAGGCACTGTCACTGATTTTAAAGGTCGATTGCCCTTCAACTGGCCTTCTATCGATACTGATCCACGCGATCCTGATCAGCCAGTGACGAGTGTCCTGTTTCCTTACGGTTACGGCTTGACGCTCGGTGAGACGACTTTCATCCGCAACGACTTAAATGAACAACCGGTACTGAAGCGCGAACGAGCGGAACAGATTATCTTCAATGCTCGCACCTATGAGCCCTGGTCGATGGCAGTGGGTGATAACAGTAATTGGCGGGTGCCGATTGCGACGAGCTTTGTTCGCAGTGCTGAGGGATCGGTGCTGGTTCGCACCGTCGACGTTGAAGTGCAAGAGGACGCTCGCCAGCTGGTGTTTGGCAAAGCTTCTGTTGGTGTTGCGCAGGCTTATTGGTTCTCGGAGACGCCTCTAGACTTTAGTGCTTGGCGTGAACAGGGGGCTTATTTGCTAATGGATTATCGAATCGACGCAGCGCCCGAGGGCGACGTTGTCTTGCGGATGGACTGCACGTATCCTTGCACCGGCGAAATTCAGTTTAACGAGGTGTTGCAAGATGTAACCCTTGGGGCGTGGCAAAAGTTAGCTATCCCGCTCGCTTGTTTTGCTGAGCGAGGGGCCGATTTAGCCGCAATTACAGCACCCTTGGTGGTGGCTACGCCTGATCCTTTTGCAATCACCTATAAGCGAGTGGCCATTGCTGCAGAGGCTGAAGCCGAAGCCGTACTGAGCTGCCAGTAAACTATAACAATAAGGAAGCGCTATGTTATCTACTCTCGATATCACGATTGTTGCCATTTATGCGGTGGGGCTGTTTGTGCTCGCTCAGTGGGTGTCTCGCGAAGAAACCGGGCACCACAAGAGCGCCAAAGATTACTTTTTAGCCGGTAATACGCTGCCTTGGTGGGCGATAGGTGCTTCTCTTATTGCGGCGAATATTTCGGCTGAACAGATCATCGGCATGTCAGGATCTGGATATGCGATGGGGTTGGCGATCGCCTCTTACGAATGGATGGCAGCCATCACGCTCATTTTAGTGGGGAAATACTTACTCCCGATCTTTCTTAAGCACGGCATTTACACCATGCCGCAGTTCCTAGAGCAGCGTTACGACCACCGAGTCCGCATCGTCCTCGCGGTGTTCTGGTTGGCGGTATACGTGTTTGTAAATTTAACCGCGGTGCTGTGGTTAGGATCGTTGGCGCTTAACACGGTGGCTGGGGTTCCGGTACAAACGGCCCTCATCTTACTGGGTGCTTTCGCTCTGGCGTATTCTCTGTACGGTGGTCTGAAAGCGGTGGCCTTCACCGATATCATACAGGTCGTTTTATTGGTTTTGGGTGGCCTTATTATTGTGGCCCTAACGCTGGACAAGGTGAGCGGTGGTGAAGGTGTGATCGCTGGGTTTGTTGAGCTCACGCGAGTGGCACCCGAAAAGTTCGATATGATTCTAAGCCCAGACAACGAGCATTATATGAGCTTGCCAGGACTCTCTGTGCTGGTGGGTGGCATGTGGATCATGAATATTTCTTACTGGGGTTTCAATCAGTACATTATTCAACGCGCGCTCGCCGCAAAGAGTGTGGCTGAGGCGCAAAAAGGTATCGCCTTCGCAGCATTTTTGAAATTGCTAATGCCGGTTATTGTGGTGCTTCCCGGCATAGCGTTGTTCGCCTTGAACAGTGATTTGAGCTCTCCGGATCAGGCCTATCCTTCCGCAATGACACTGTTGCCATCGGGGTTAAAAGGTTTGGTCTTTGCGGCTCTACTGGCTGCTATTGTGTCGTCTTTGGCATCGATGTCGAACAGTATTTCGACGCTGTTTACGATGGATCTCTTGCCTTCATTGCGAGCAGCAGACAAGCAGGGCGATCCGGTGAAAGTGGGTCGGACTGTGGCTGTGGTGGCAATGGTGCTGGCGATGCTGACCGCGGAGCCGCTGCTCGGTAAGTTTGATCAGGCGTTCCAATACATTCAAGAGTTCACCGGATTTTTCACCCCCGGGATTGTCGTTATTTTCTTGCTGGGTATGTTCTGGAAAAAAACCACAGCAGCCGGCGCCTTGGCGGCCGCGGTGGGTTCCGTCGCGTTATCGTTCCTATTCAAGATGGTGTGGCCAGAGTTGCCATTCATTGATCGCGTAGGTTTGGTGTTTTTGATTGCCGCGGCCCTCGCCATTATCGTGTCTCTGATTGAAAATCGTGTGCAACAGGGTGCGATAGAATTGTCTGAAATCGAGTTTGGCACCACGCAGGGCTTTAACTTGTCGGCTTTGGCGGTCACCTTGATACTCGCTGCGCTGTACGCAACGTGGTGGTAAAGGATTAGCTGAAATGAGATTGTCTACGGTTGCTCTATACGATTATTCGTATGAAGTTGAAGCATTAACTTTGCGATCTCGATTATATTGGAACTGGTTGCTCCGCGAGACAGATCGGCTACAGGGCTAGAAAAACCTTGTAAAATAGGGCCAATTGCCTGTGCGTTGGCGAGCTCTTGCAGCAGTTTGTAGGCAATATTGCCAGCATTCAAGTCAGGGAAAATGAGCACATTCGCGCGTCCCGCTACGGGATCCTCCGCGGGAGCTTTGTTGACTGCAATTGACTCTGATAGTGCGGCATCCGCCTGGATCTCTCCGCTTATTGACAGCCATGGAGCCAAAGCTTTAGCTCGCTCTGTTGCTTCGCGGACTTTATCTACCGATGCGTGTGAACCGCTGCCAAAACTCGAAAATGAGAGCATTGCAACACGGACTTGTTGCAAGTGTTGGGTCGCGCTACGAGCAGTTGAAATAGCTATTTGTGCTAACTCAGAGGCATCGGGATTCACGGCGACTGCACAGTCGGCGAGTACAAAAGGCTCCGGTTTTCCGGGTAAGTGCATCAGAAAGTAGCTTGACGGAGCGGAGACACCAAGCTCATAACCAATGCAGAAACTGGCAGCTTCTAGAACCTTTTTTGTGGTCGCTTGAGCGCCGGCGATTAGGATATGATTTGAATTACGCGCTACCAAAGTTGCCGCAAAGAAAAGGTTTTTTTGGACCATTCTTTGCGCTACTTTGCGCTGCTTGATTCCCCGATAGTCGCATAAATACATGGCAAAATCTGCTGTGCAAGAGGCCTTGGCGGGGTCCAATAGTGTCATTCCATCTAGGCAAAGCTTGTTATTTTTAGCGCAGTCAATGACTTCGTCTTGCTTACCCACCAAAATGATGTGGGCTAACTTTAGTTTACTCAGAGCGACAGCTGCTTGTTGGATTCTTAAATCAGCGCCTTCGGCAAAAACCAATGTTGGAATCTGGTCGGAGAGAGTCATATCAGAGTTCTTTATCGATCGCAGATATCAGTGTAATGCCGCAAGTCGGGCCCATTATATTCCAGCAGGGGTCGAATGAGGATGTTGTTCTCCTGTTGCTGCATCACCTGTAAGCTCCAGCCGGGTACTCGGCCAATCGCAAAGATCGGCACGAACAAATCTTCTGGAATGCCATTCAAGTGGTAAATGACACCCGAGTAAAAATCGACATTCACATTTACACCTAAGCGAGAGTAAGGCTTCATAGCCTCGACCAGCGCCTTGAGAATCTCGTTCCAGTGGGGTTCACCTTTCTCAATCGACAAGCGCTCAACGCCGTCCCGAAGATGTCTCGCGCGGGGATCTTCTGCCCGATAGACACGGTGACCAAAACCCATAATGGCTTCTTTGTTGGCGCGCTTGCGTTTGACATAATCCGCCG
>DOVB01000278.1:364-5148 GCA_003520285.1 Halieaceae bacterium | reverse complement strand
CCGGTGACAACGCGAGCGGTAAATGAGGAGGCATTGGATCCGTGTTCCGCATGCAAAATTAAATCCAAATCCATCAATTTTGCCGCATCGGCGCTGGGTGTCTCACCAGAGAGCTGATACAAAAAATGTGCCGCGTGGTTGAGCTCGGAGCTGGGTGTAACGGGCTCAAGGCCCTGACGAATCCTGTGGTGGGCAGCCACTATCATTGGGATCTGTGAGCTCAACCGGATGGTCTTGCGCAGAATGGCGGCACCGCTGTTATCACTGGTGTCGGAATCAAAGGCGGCGAGCGCGGATACGGCAGTGCGCAAGACATCCATGGGGTGCCCTGCTTGCGTCGCTCGGATGATCTCGAGAATGGGGGCTGGCAGCACACGAGCCGCTTTTAATGCAGCGTCAAAGTTGGCGAGTTGCGAGGTATCTGGTAAGTCGCCGTGTAAGAGTAGATAGGCGGTTTCTTCGAAGGTAGAGTGCGCAGCCAGATCATGTATTGAGTAACCCCAGTAGCGCAGCTCGCCCTTCCGGCCGTCGATATGTGTCGTTGGGGAGCGGTCGAAGTAGACTCCTTTAAGGCCGCGGAAGACGCGAATTTTTTCGTCAGTTTCACTCATGTTGGACTCACTGTTGAAGCGGGGTGGTCTTGCCTGTGGTGATTGCCGAAGCAAGGCCGCCTCGCCGACTGAGCGACGAGACGGCCTTACTGGTTAGACGTAGTCTTTGTACTTTTCAAGGAAGCGGACTGGCTTAGAAAGCGCATCGCGACGGAAGGGGTCGCCCAGTTCTCGAGTACACATGATTTCGATCACGGTCGTTTTACCTTCGTTCATTTGGCGATCAATGGCACGCTTCAGCGCCGGGCCTGCTTGATCCAATTGATCGACTTTTTCGCCTTCAGCGCCCATCGCCTTGGCGATGCCCGCCCACGATTCGCTTTCTAGTTCTGCGGCGACGAAGCGACGATTATAGAATTCAACCTGGTTCTTTTTCTCGGCGCCCCAGTCGCGGTTATGAAATACCACAGCCGTGACCGGGATATCGTGTCTTACAGAAGTCATGATCTCGGACATACTCATACCCCAAGCACCATCTCCCGCATACGCAACAGCAGGGCGCTCTGGAGAAGCGGCTTTGGCACCGATAATCGTTGGCAGGGCGTAGCCACAGTTACCAAAACTCATGGGCGCAAAGAAGCTACGTGTTCGCTCAAACCGCAAATAGCTGTGAGCCACCGAGTTAATGTTACCAATGTCGGTTGATACCATGACATTCTCTGGCATCGCGTTTTCGAGTTCGCGCAGCACTTGGCGGGGGTGTAACCAGTTGCCCTCTTCCGCCTGTGCCTCTGCTATCACATCTAAGCTGTAAGGATCGCGCTCGTGCGTCCATTCATTCAATTCTTGTTCCCAGGCCGCTTTTGCCCCGGCGATTTTGGCGGCGCGTTGTGCCTGGTTCGCATGGCATGCGAGTGTCTGACCTTGAAGTCTCTGGAGCAGTGCAACTGATGCGGCTTTGGCATCGCCGCAGATACCGACAGAAATCTTTTTAACCAAGCCCAGCATTTTATGATCAGCATCGATTTGAATAATCTTTGCTGTGGTAGGCCAATAGTCTAGACCGTGTTGTGGCAATGTACCGAATGGACCAAGCCGAGATCCAATGACTAACACGACGTCTGCCCGAGAGATTAGCTTCATGCCCGCTTTGGAGCCTTGGTAGCCCAGAGGTCCGCACCACAGAGGGTGACTCGCCGGGAATGAGTCGTTGTGTTGATAGCTGTTAACAACCGGCGCACCCAGGAACTCAGCAATTGCCTGGACTTGCGCGATGCCGTCAGACATCACCACACCACCACCCGACACAATGACTGGAAACTGGGCAGTTTTTAGCAGCGCAGCAGCCTCGTCGAGACTCTGATCACCGCCAGGACCGCGGTCGAGATGCATTGGCTCTGGAATTTCGACGTTGATGTCGCCGTAAAAATAGTCGCGAGGAATATTCAGCTGGGTAGGACCAATCTCTGACATTGCCCGATCAAAGCAGCGCGAGGTAAACTCAGCAATTCTGTTAGGGTTGTTGACGTGTCCTTGATATTTGGTGAATTCCTGAAACATCGGAAGTTGATGGCATTCTTGAAAACCACCAAATCCCATGGTCATGGTGCCCGCTTCAGGTGTGATCATGACAACCGGGGAATGGGCCCAATACGCCGCGGCGATGCCGGTTACGCAGTTGGAGATACCGGGTCCATTCTGCCCGATAACGACGCCGTGTCGTCCGCTCGCTCGCGCGTAGCCATCAGCCATATGGGCAGCGCCTTGCTCATGCACAACAGGGATTAGCTCGATCCCTGCGGGCGCAAAAATATCCATGGCGTCCATAAAAGCGGAGCCCATGATACCAAATATTTTTGTAACACCCTGAGCAACGAGGGTTTCTACAAAAGCTTCACTAGGGGTCATACGAGGCATAACGTGGTTACCTTATTTATTAACTCAACAAGGGTGATCGTAAGGGTTTGTGGGCGCTGATGATAGAGCCAGATCTCTGCTCTGTTCTGAGCCAGTTAGGGCTGATTGTGATAGGCGCGCTTGAGTGCAGTGATACCATCGACGATAGACCCCTCTCCGATGGCTGAGAACCCCAAGCGCAAGTAATGTTTGGGCGGATTGGGTCCTATGAAGTGGATATCGCCGGGTTCTATGATCACGCCGAAGGCATGGGCCGTTTTAGCCAACGCTCGAGTATCAATGTGTTCTGGCGCGCTTATCCAAAGCGAAGATCCGCCAAGCGAGGGTTGAACATTCAACTCGGGTAGCGCTTCATGAACCGATTCGATCAAGAGTTCTCGGCGGCGCTGATACACCTTGAACAGTTTGCTCAGCAAGGCATCGTAGTAGCCACGAGCAAAAAATAACGCCATTGAGAGCTGGTTATTGGCCGCCGGGTGTCTGAGCGCGAGTCGTCTCAATGCGCGCAACTCTTTGATTAGTGAAGGGGCGGCAACGATGTAGCCCATTCGCAGGCCAGGTGCGATGGTCTTAGAGAGACTCCCCACGTAGATAACACGATCGTCGCGATCCATGCTCTTGAGCGCTGGTTCGGGACGCGTCTGAAAGTTAAATTCGCTCTCGTAATCATCTTCGATGACCACAAAATCGTGCTGACGGGCTTTGCTCAGAAGTTCGAGCCGACGCTCATGAGGCAGCGTTACGGTGGTTGGTGATTGATGACTTGGTGTCACGTAAACATAGTCGCAACCCGCCAAATCCTGTGTCGTATCCAAGCCTTGAGCATCAATCCGCAGAGGCACTACCGTGGTTGTCATTAATCGAGCGAGTTGTTGTACGTCGGCATAGCCAGGGTTTTCGAGTCCGAGAGTGGTGTTTGGTTTACGCCAGAGCAATTCGGCGATCATGTAGAGCGCGTGTTGCGCACCCACGGTTAACAGAATGGCCTCGTCCTGCACGAAGATGCCGCGTTTGGGAAGCAGACGGGTGCGAATTTGTTCGAGCAGGAGAGGGTCGTCGTGATCCACCCGGTCTACCGCCCAAGACTTGATCGCTCTGACTGAAACCGCGTCGCGAGCACATTCTCGCCAGTGTTGAAGCGGGAACAGATCGGCACCCATTTGACCGTAAATGAAAGGATAAGGCGCCTGCTGCCAGTCGCTCGGCTTGCTAACAGCGCGCCAGGCAGAGGGTGCCGCGGTGAGTCGATTGGACCAGTCGAGCGAGGTTGGTGCTTCGCTCGCTTTCTTGCTGCGATCTTGAATCCGGGTTTTTTCAAGGTGTGGATTAACGAAATAGCCTCGTCGCGGATGCGTGACTATCAGCTCATCATCGATTAAACGCTGATAGGCAAACATAACGGTATTGCGACCAACGCCGAGCTGTGCCGCGAGATGTCGCGATGAGGGTAAGGGGGTGTTGGGTGCGATGATACCGCTGGCAATCGCGAGCGAGAGCTTGGCCACAATCTGCGTCTGTAGGCTCTCTTTGGCGTCGGGATCGAGTTGCAACAGTAAGTCGTTGCTCATGGTCTAAGTAGCGCCTCAAACAATAATGAAATGACGGTTAACTCTGACTGCGCACGTCGCGATTGTAGGTATCGAACGCTTTCTTGACCACTGGCGCAAGCACATACAAACCGATGATGTTGGGTACACAGATCAGGAATACCAGTGCGTCTGAAAAATCTAGCACGGCGGTCAGGGGGATGCTGCTTCCGATAACAATGAACGAACAGAATATCAATTTGAAGAGGTTAGAGGCCCAAGCGTGCTCGCCCACCAGATAGGTAAATCCTTTCAGCCCGTAATAGGCCCATGCAATCATGGTAGAGAACGCAAACAGCATGCCGGCAATGGCAATCAATAGAGGAGACCAGGTGATGTTGCGTTCAAAGGCGGCAGAGGTCATACCGATCCCGTCAAGGCCCACATTAAAACTCGGGTCGTAATAAAAAGTGGTGACAATGACCAGCGCGGTTAAGGTGCAAATCACCACGGTATCAATGAAGGGCTCCAACATTGAAACGTACCCTTGCGTGATTGGCTCTTTGGTTTGCACCGCAGAATGGGCAATTGGGGCCGAGCCGATACCTGCTTCATTCGAGAACACAGCGCGCTGAACGCCAATGACAATCACACCAATCATACCGCCAGCGACACCCTCTGGACTAAAGGCGCCGGTGACGATGGCATTCACCGCAAATGGCAGCGCTTCAGCGTTCATGAGGATTATCACCAAGGCACTGACGCTATAAAAAATCGCCATAAAAGGAAC
>DOVB01000278.1:0-191 GCA_003520285.1 Halieaceae bacterium | reverse complement strand
TGCGCAAAGAAACTTGAATCGCCACCGGTCACCGTAACGAATTGTAGATAGGCTTGGTTGGCTTGGAACATGTTGCCGATACCCAGGCAGCCAATCACGATACCAACAGCATAGAATCTGCCCAGCAACCGCCCCAGTGTAGGCCAGCCCTTCTCTAAAAAGCCCTGCTCAAGATAGTACATAGGGCCGCC
>DOVB01000268.1 GCA_003520285.1 Halieaceae bacterium | reverse complement strand
GCTTCGATTGTTGGTGCCGAAGGGGGGACTTGAACCCCCACGAGCATTGCCCACTACCCCCTCAAGATAGCGTGTCTACCAATTCCACCACTTCGGCTAAAAAACTACTCTCTACTCAATATCAGATTCAGGCAATGACGGCACATCTTCGGTGCTGCTCATTGCTTCAGGCTCATCCTCTACGATCGGCAAATCCGATGCTGACTGACGCATCTGGCTTTGAACCGGTATCTCAATGCCCAGATCGTCTGCTGGTCGCGTGCTCTCGTTAGCGACCATAGCCAATCCGAAGCTGGTCGCAAAGAAAGCGAAGGCTAACCAGGAGGTCATCTTTGTTAAAGCATTTCCACTACCAGAGCTTCCAAGCAAAGTTTGCGATGCCCCAGCACCGAAAGACGCACCCATATCTGCACCCTTGCCTTGCTGGATCATGATCAATCCAATGATGGCCAGGGCCACAAGAAGATGTACGACTAATATAATTTGTTCCATAACTTCTCGCCTATTCGGCTGTCGCCGCACGTGCGGCTTGAATAATCGTTTTAAACTGGTCGGCATCTAATGATGCACCACCCACTAACGCCCCGTCCACATCCGCTAGCTCAAACAAAGTCTGCGCATTATCTGGCTTCACACTGCCACCGTAGATAATACTCGCCTGGCCCTCGCCAACTCCCATACCTTGGAGCTCTACTCGGATGAAGCCATGCATTGCCTGTACTTGCTCAGGAGAGGCGACTAAACCTGTCCCGATTGCCCACACTGGCTCGTAGGCAATAACCAATTCTTTACCGAGATCTGCCTCTTTAAGCGCTTTGTGGAGCTGCTGGCATACTCTCGCTTCGGCTTCACCGGACTCACGCTCGCTCTGCGTTTCACCCACACAAATAATGGGCACAAGTCCCGCTGCCTGAGCATTCTGGATCTGTAAAGCGACAGACTCGTCTGACTCAGACCGCAGACTGCGACGTTCCGAGTGACCTATAATAACCCATTTCACGCTAAGATCAGACAGCATACTGGCGCTAATATCACCGGTGTGCGGCACATCTTGATCCTGGCTTACCGACTGCGCACCGACCCGTGCCCCGCCTAGCCGACTCACACAGTCAGCAATGAGCGTAAACGGTGGACATACAGCCCACTCGAAGTCGTCGTGCTCAGCAAGACCCATCTGCTCGATCCACTGCCGCGCCTGACTGTGGTTGCCCCACATTTTCCAGTTGCCTACTACGAGCGGCCGAGCCATTGTGTCACCTCTAAAGCGCGCGCAAGTCTATCGAAAGCGAACTGTTGATACAAGTCAAACCGCCAGCGCCTGTTCAACTTTTATTGCCAATCCTGAGCAAAGCTCTTTGACTTTGACAGCATTGCTGCCTTCCACCATCACCCTAACGAGTGGCTCAGTACCAGACAACCTGAGAAGGACTCGCCCAGAGTCACCCAGAGCGGACTCCACTTCGGCAACTGCTTGTTGCACGGCTTCATGCCGAGTGACATCGATTCGCTCTGGCATCCTTACATTGATCATGGTCTGCGGCATGCGCTCCATTTCAGAGCATAGTGCTGATAGCGAGTCATTGCTTTCGGTCACGGCGCGCAGGACTTGTAGAGCGGATACGATACCGTCACCGGTATTCGACACATCAGCGCAAATCAAGTGACCCGACGATTCCCCACCAAGTAACCAGTTTCGCTCGAGCATGGCTTCTTTGACATAGCGATCGCCGACTTGCGCCCTAAAAAACTCAAGACCGAGGGCTTTTAAGCCCTGCTCCAATCCTAGATTAGACATCAAGGTACCCACTACACCCGTATCGTGACAACCCCTGAGCTGTCGCGATCTAGCCAAGATATAAAGCAACTGATCGCCATCGACTTCTGTGCCTTGTTCGTCGACGAAGAGCACCCGATCACCATCACCGTCGAAGGCGATACCCAATTCGGCCTGAGTTTGCCGAACTTGTGACACCAAAGTGCTCATGTCGGTCGAACCCACACCAGCGTTGATATTAAAGCCGTTGGGCTCTGCACCGATCGTGATCACTGTCGCACCAAGCTCAGCAAACACAGCGGGGGCGACTTGATAAGTGGCTCCGTTGGCGCAATCCACGACGATAGTCAAACCGTCGAGGCTAAAGCCACGAGGTACCGAGGACTTACAGTACTCGATATAGCGCCCAGCCGCGTCGTTGATACGCGCCACTTTGCCAAGCGCACTTGAACCCGAGGTGACCAATGGACGATCAATCATCGCCTCGATTCTGAATTCCATCTCATCGCTCAGCTTAGCGCCATCATGCCCAAAAAACTTAATGCCATTATCTTGGAAAGGGTTATGCGATGCGCTAATCACAATTCCTGCGGTTGCATTCAGTGTTTGCGTCATGACTGAAATCGCGGGCGTAGGCATCGGTCCAAGCAGTCGCACATCGACACCAGCAGCGACCAAGCCAGCCTCGAGTGCCGACTCGAACATGTATCCCGACACTCGGGTATCTTTGCCAATTACCACAAGGGCACGATTTTTGGTCGCCTGTTCCGCAAATACTTTGCCGGCGGCCCAGCCCAATTTCAGCATAAAATCGGGCGTAATTGGGTCTATGCCGACTTCTCCGCGAATCCCATCGGTTCCAAAGTAGCGTTTTTTCATTATTCTTCCCTCAGGGCTTTAATCACATTCAAGGCATCCACAGTCTCTGCCACATCATGGGTTCTGATCACTTGAACACCTTGAGTTAAAGCCCATGTTGCGAAAGCAATGCCACCAGGCATTCTGTCATTGACCTCGCGCCCGGTGATCGCACCAATCATTGATTTGCGAGACACTCCAATTAAAACGGGATGAGATAAAGCTATGAATCGCCTCAGATCTCGCATTAACTGCGTATTATGCGCCAAAGATTTTCCAAACCCAAATCCGGGGTCAATCCATAAGCGATTCTTGGGAATACCCGCTGCCTGACACACCGCGAGCCGATCTTGCAAAAACTGAACGACCTCATCGGTCACCGAGTCATAGCGAGGGCTCTGTTGCATCGACGTTGGCTCGCCCTGCATGTGCATCAAACAGAGACTTAACTGGGTTGCAGCTGCAGCCTCGACAGCACCTGGGCGTTGCAACGCCCTAACATCGTTAATGATGTGAGCACCCGCCTTGGCGCCCTCGGTCATAACAATTGGAGAAGAGGTATCAATCGATAAGGCGACATCGAGTTGTTCGCTGACCCGCTCAACCAGAGGAATCACCCTATCGAGCTCCTCTTGCTCGCTGATAGGCTTTGCACCCGGACGGGTACTCTCGCCGCCAATGTCAATAATACTGGCGCCATTTGCCACCATCTCAGCGCAACGGTCAAAAGCACGATCCATATTGAGACGAGCGTCAGTAAATAAAGTGCCGCCATCTGAAAATGAGTCGGGCGTGGTATTTACCACGCCCATGACAGCTGGGAAAGATAGGGTTCGCCCCAGCACTATCGCGTGCGGGGGCATGAGAGGAAATATCACGAAACTCAGTGCTCGCTAGCAGGACCTCCGATAGGCGAGGCAGAGTCTGTTGCTTTGGATTCCGATCCAGTAGAGGCACCACCATCGCCAGACGATGAGTCACCCCAATCTTTTGGCTCACGGACTTCTCTACCCGCCATGATGTCGTCGATCTGATCAGAGTCGATCGTTTCGTAATGCATCAGCGCATCTGCCATGCTGTGCAACTTATCGATATTCTCTTCCAGAATCTTCTGCGCGGTTCCATAACACTCATCAATAATGGATCGGACCTCTTGATCAATCAGCTTGGCGGTATCACTCGATAAACTCTTCTGGTGCTGACCCGCCGTGCGCCCTAAGAAGACCTCCTCCTCAGCCTGGTCGTACATCAACGGACCGAGTTTCTCAGATAAGCCCCACTGAGTAACCATTTTTCGGGCCATCTGCGTCGCTCTCTGGATATCGTTCGATGCACCCGTGGTGACACCATCTTTGCCGAGCGTCATCTCTTCTGCAATTCGACCACCAAACAAACTGCAGATCGAGCTAATGATGAACCGCCTGCTGTGACTGTAACGATCCTCTTCAGGCAAAAACATGGTCACACCAAGTGCCCTTCCGCGGGGGATAATAGACACTTTGTAGACTGGATCATGCTCAGGAACAATTCTGCCCACAATGGCGTGGCCGGCTTCGTGGTATGCCGTATTGCGCTTTTCTGACTCTGACATCACCATCGACTTGCGCTCTGCCCCCATCATGATCTTATCTTTCGCCAACTCGAACTGCTGCATACCCACCTTGCGCGCTCCTGAGCGTGCTGCAAATAGAGCCGCTTCGTTAACCAAGTTGGCAAGATCAGCGCCTGAAAAACCGGGGGTGCCGCGTGCTATTTTTGAGGGTTCAACGTCTTCACGCAAAGGCACTTTACGCATATGTACCTTCAGAATTTGTTCTCGACCTCGAATGTCTGGCAGACCGACGACGACTTGTCGATCGAAACGACCTGGTCGCAACAACGCTGGATCAAGCACATCTGGCCGGTTGGTCGCGGCGATCACAATCACACCATCGTTCGCTTCGAAGCCATCCATTTCGACCAATAGTTGGTTCAGAGTTTGCTCACGCTCATCGTGACCACCACCCATCCCAGTACCTCGGTGACGCCCGACTGCGTCGATCTCATCTATGAAGATGATACACGGCGCCTGCTTTTTGGCTTGTTCGAACATATCTCGAACCCGCGACGCACCCACACCTACAAACATCTCAACGAAGTCAGAACCTGAAATCGAGAAGAAGGGGACTTTAGCTTCGCCGGCGATGGCTTTAGCGAGCAGAGTTTTACCTGTACCCGGCTGACCTGCCATCAAAACACCACGGGGGATTCGTCCCCCTAACTTTTGGAAGCGCGAGGGATCTCTTAAAAACTCAACCAGCTCTTGCACGTCTTCCTTGGCCTCATCCACCCCGGCCACATCCGCAAAAGTCGTGGTAATTTGATCTTCACCCAACAAGCGCGCCTTACTTTTCCCGAAGCTCATAGGGCCACCGCGGCCACCGCCACCACCCTGCATTTGACGCATAAAAAACATAAAGACAGCAATGATGATAAGAATTGGGAAGCTCGCTACGAGGAGCTGCATCCAGATGCTTTGTTGCTCTGGTTTTTTACCTTCAACAATGACTTGGTGCTCCAGCATGTCGTCCATCAGTCGAGGGTCTTCGATCATGGGTCGCACTGTCTCAAAGCGAGAGCCGTCGAATCGCTCAGCATTGATGGTGAGACCTTCGACCAACACACTGCGGACACGATCGTTACGCACCTCAGAAATAAAGTCTGAGTAACCCACCTGCTCGGTCGGCTGCTGCATACTGAAGTTGTTGAAGATGGACATCAACACGGCGGCAATCACCAGCCACAGCAATAAGTTCCTGGTTACATTGTTCACGAAGCTACCTCTCTTGCCGCTCGTCTTTTGTTGCGGCGTTTATGTCGGCTCTAAGCCGATCCGTTAGGGTTCTGTCTACTGCATCACGCTTTATACAGCGAGTATAACTGCTTGGCTCACTTTTGGCAGGACGATGCGTCAAATTGTGGCATAAACCTGACCTCGGTCACGTTTCGCTTTCCGGGCTCGTTAACTGCTTCACAATGTGACATGGGGGCTCGATGCAGAAAATCAACTGGGGTTGAAGCCTTTCGCCACCAGATACACCTCGCGTGAGCGGGGTCTCGACGCTTCCGGTTTGCGAGTAACAACCGCGTCATAATTGGCTTTTAAGTTGCGAAAGACCTCGTCAAAACCCTCACCCTGAAACACCTTGGCAATAAACGTTCCTTTCGGCGCTAGCACTTTCGAGGCCATATCCACAGCCAGTTCAACCAAGTACATCGCTCGAGGCTGATCTACGGCAGGCAAACCACTGAAATTGGGCGCCATGTCGGACATGACAAGGTCTACGGGTTCCGTACCAATGCAGCTAATGAGCGCTTTAAATACGGTCTCTTCGGTAAAATCACCTTGAATAAACTCAACATCTTCGAGCGTATCCATAGCCAAAATGTCAGTCGCAATGGTGCGCCCTTTGTGCCCCACAATCCGCGATGCGACCTGAGACCAACCGCCGGGGGCCGAGCCCAAATCGACCACGGTCATGCCCGATTTCAATAAGCGATCTCTCTCATTCAGCTCGATCAACTTATAACACGCGCGTGATCGATAACCTTCTTTCAGCGCACGCTGAACGTAAGGATCGTCTCGATGCTCTTTCATCCACGCTTTACTTGAGGATTTTTTTTTCGCCATGCCCGCCTTCAAATCATTTAATTGCTGCCAAGACCTGTGTATCATCCGCGACCCGTGATCAAAGACTGAACACCATGAAGAACATCGATAAACGACATTACAAAGGCATCGGACACAAACTCAAGCCCGTTGTTACGATCGCAGGTGCTGGTCTTACCGACAACATCATGGCGGAACTTGATCGCGCACTCAATGATCACGAA
>DOVB01000269.1 GCA_003520285.1 Halieaceae bacterium | reverse complement strand
ACGAGGCTTTGGTTATCGGCGAGTGTCTCGGACGATATCAGGTATAAACAAGTAATAATGATGCAGACAGCCAGCGACAGTAAAAAAAATCCTATTTCTGGATCTTTAAGATAACCCCAGACACTTTTGTGGTTCCAAGCCAAAAAGTGGAGCCCAAAATTAATCGCTGCAATAGTCATGAATAGAGAACTGATCCACAGTATCGCATCGCTCTCAAAAAATCCCATGCTCGCATCGTGTGTAGAAAATCCGCCAATCGCGATGGTTGACAGGGAGTGACCCATGGCATCGAAAGCACTCATACCTGCGAGGTAATATGCCAAAGCACAAGCGATGGTGAGCATTAAATAGACCATGAAGAGTCCAATGGCAGTTTGGCTTATTCGAGGGGTGAGTTTGTTGTTTTTCGAGGGACCTGGTGTTTCTGCTCGGTAGAGAGCCATGCCCCCTACCCCAAGCATCGGAAGAATAGCCATCGCGATCACGATAATACCGATGCCGCCAAGCCACTGGAGCAGCTGCCGATACAATAATATCGAGCGCGGTAGGTTATCGAGCCCCGTAATGACCGTTGCTCCAGTGGTAGTCAGTCCCGATACCGACTCGAATATTGCATCAGCAAGAGACATATCAAGCTGCGGCACTAACAACAAAGGCGTTGCACCAAACAAGCTCAATACAATCCAAAATAAAGCAGTGATTAAAAAGCCATCGCGGATTCGGAGCTCGTCACGCGCTCGAGAAAAACAGGCCCAGAGTAACAGTCCGGTTGTTAGCGTTACTAAAAAGCTTTCAGTAAAAGCGGTCGCCGTGCCATCGCGGTCCCACCAGGCTAGCGCGAGAGACGGTAGCATAGCACTTGAGAATAGCATGAGCAGTATCCCGAGTATTCTGAGTGACGTGGCAATCGACATCTCTAGAAAAAATACCCGAAGCCAGCACTGAAGAGTCGTTCTATTTCGCCGATATGGTTTTTATCGGTGACAAATAGAATCACGTGGTCTTCAGATTCAATAACGATGTGCTTATGAGCCATGAGTACCTGTTTACCTCTGACAATGGCGCCGATCGTTGTGCCCTCAGGCAGCTTGACAGCATCTAGGCGTCGTCCTACGACTTTAGACGACACTGAATCACCCCGAGCGATAATTTCCAGCGATTCCGCAGCGCCTCGGCGCAAGGAATGCACTCTGCTGATATCACCTTTACGGATGTAGGCAAGAAGAGAGCTGATCGTGATTTGCTGGGGCGATATCGCGACGTCGATCTCGTCTCCAATCAGCTCCGCATAAGAGGGATTGGTGATGAGTGTGATGACTTTCTTGGCGCCCATTCGCTTTGCTAATATCGACATCATGATATTAGATTCGTCGTTATTGGTGAGGGCACAGAAAACGTCTGTTGTGTCTATACCTTCATTTCTGAGCAGTTGGGAATCTGAGGCGCTACCATGCAGCACTAAAGACGATTTCATCAGTTCTGATAACACCCGACATCGCTGATAATCTTGCTCGATGATCTTAACGTCGTACTGTGATTCCAAAGCCAGCGCAAGGGTTCCGCCAATGTTGCCACCGCCAGCGATCATGACTTTATGGTAGCTCTTCTCGAGCTTGCGCAACTCAGACATGACTGTTCGTATATGCTTGCGATTGGCAACGAAAAATACCTCGTCACCATCGTCAATAACGGTATCGCCCTCTGGGATAAGTGGGCGGCCATCTCTAAAGATAGCGGCGACGCGGGTATCAACAGAGGGCATGTGGTCGCGAATTTCTTTGAGTTGATGGCCCACAATGGGCCCTCCAACGACTGCCTTTACAGCGACTAGCTGCACCAAACCTTCGGCAAAATCGAGTACTTGAAGCGCGCCCGGGTTGGCGATGAGTTGCTTAATATTGTTAGTGACCAGCTGTTCTGGGCCAATAATGACATCAATAGGAATATGATCCCTTTGAAATAACGCCGTGGCATAGGTCAGATAATCTTGATCACGAATACGGGCTATCTTGGTTGGGCAAGAGAAAATGGTATGCGCAACTTGGCACGCCACAATATTGATTTCATCACTGTTCGTAACCGCAATAATCAGCTCAGCATCCTCGGCGCCTGCCCGTTTTAGGGTGCTCGGGAGAGAAGCGGGTCCCTCTACGGTTTTGATGTCGAGATGATCTTGAAGGTTTCTAAGGATCAATGGATCGGTGTCAACGACTGTAATGTCGCTGCGTTCGTTCGCCAGCTGCGCAGCGAGTGTACCGCCCACTTGGCCTGCACCGAGGATAATGATTTTCATCGGGAGTCAGTGCCTCTAACATGTTTTGCGTACCTTACTGAATTCACTGCGAAAATCCTAGCGTTTTATGGGTGAGTTGCAGATTTTTTCAACCGCGAAAAATAGAGGCCATCAGCGCCGTCTAGGGTGGGTAATAGTTGTCTGCCGCGACAGGTTTGCACACCCCAGTCTGCTGCAATCGGTTCATGTTGAGCGCGGGGTGTTTGTTTCAAAAAGGTATCGATGGTCTGGTCATTCTCTTGTTCCAGAATAGAGCAGGTAACGTAGAGCAGCTCGCCGCCTGGTGACAGCTGGGGCCACAAAAAGT
>DOVB01000147.1:3292-4852 GCA_003520285.1 Halieaceae bacterium | reverse complement strand
TTCGATGAAGTCGTACTCGAGATTTTTTCGCGGCACGCGCCGGATTTTGATGGGCAAATGAGCCAACGCAAAACCAGTCGAGAAGGTACTTTTTGCTCGGTGACCATCACGATAGAAGCAACCGGTGAGCAGCAGCTTACGACGATTCACACCGAGCTGATGGCGACCGGTTTCATTAAGATGGTGATTTAGTGGTGCCTGATTTAGGCCGAGCACAGGGCTTGCCGGCGGCACCTATTTTGTTGAAGCAATTTGGTCGAGTGCCCTACCAACAGTCGCACGAGGCAATGAAGCTATTCACCGATGCGCGATGTATTCAGTCGCCAGACGAATTCTGGTTGCTCGAGCATGACCCTGTATTTACTCAAGGGCAGGCAGGTAAGTCTGAGCACATTTTGGCTGCTGGCCAGATTCCTGTGGTGCAGTCGGATCGTGGAGGGCAAGTCACCTATCATGGCCCCGGCCAGCTTGTGATCTACGTGATGGTCGATCTCAGGCGGCGAGGAATTGGCGTCAGACGATTAGTCAGTGCCATTGAAGAAGCGATCATCGCAGTGCTCCATGCCGACTGTGGCATTGCTGCTTTGGCTGATCCCAAAGCGCCGGGCGTCTATGTGGCGGGTCGAAAAATTGCTGCTTTGGGTTTGAGAGTTCGCAAAGGCTGCT
The DNA here is from genome assembly GCA_003520285.1 of Halieaceae bacterium. Classification (GTDB taxonomy): domain Bacteria; phylum Pseudomonadota; class Gammaproteobacteria; order Pseudomonadales; family Halieaceae; genus Aequoribacter. The sequence continues at coordinate 4,186 of DOVB01000147.1, read as the reverse complement.
CATACCATGGGCTCAGTCTGAATGTGGATTGTGATCTTCATCCATTCGCGCAGATTAATCCCTGCGGTTATCAGGGGCTGGAAGTGACCTCGGTACACCAAGAGTGCGGATCGATCCCCCCACCGACTCAGGCTGACCTCGGCACAGCCATAATGCGGGCTTTGGCCGAGGGTCTGGGTGGATACGTGGGCCTAGCAATGAGCCCAAAACAAGCGTCGTAGACAAGCACATAAGTAAGTTTGAATAAGGGCTTTATCGGTATGGCTGATAGCAATTTAATCAACGAAATCAAAAAGAGACGCACGTTTGCTATCATCTCGCACCCGGATGCCGGTAAAACGACCATTACTGAAAAGCTTCTGCTCTGGGGGAGTGCCATTCAAGTTGCCGGTTCGGTAAAGGGAAAGCGCGGACCTCATGCTACCTCTGACTGGATGACAATGGAGCAAGAGAGGGGTATTTCGGTGACCTCTTCTGTGATGCAGTTTCCCTACCATGATCGTATGGTGAACTTGCTCGATACGCCTGGGCACGAGGATTTTTCCGAAGATACCTATCGCACACTCACCGCTGTGGATTCAGCCTTGATGGTGATTGATGGTGCCAAGGGTGTCGAGGATCGCACCGTTAAACTCATGAATGTCTGCCGGCTACGTGACACCCCAATTTTCAGTTTCGTGAATAAGATGGATCGCGATATTCGTGACCCCATTGAATTACTCGACGAGATTGAATCGGTGCTGGCCATTAAAGGCGCCCCAATCAATTGGCCGATTGATATGGGTTCTCATTTTAAAGGGGTGTACAACCTGTATACCGATACCATTCATTGTTTTGAGCCCGGTCATGGCAGTGTACTTCACCCCGATACCCGAATAGACGGGCTGGATTCTA
>DOVB01000147.1:0-3066 GCA_003520285.1 Halieaceae bacterium | reverse complement strand
TCATCAATTTGATTTAGAAGAGTTTTTAGCAGGTCGCTTGAGTCCAGTTTATTTTGGCACTGCGCTCTCGAATTTTGGGGTCCGAGAAATGCTTGATGATTTTGTGCAGTGGGCGCCAAATCCGCAGTCTCGTCCAACCAATTTACGCGAGGTCGCCCCCAGCGAACCCGCATTCTCGGGATTCGTGTTTAAGATTCAAGCGAACATGGATCCAAAGCACAGAGACCGCATTGCATTCTTACGAATCTGCTCGGGTGGATATAGCAAAGGTATGAAAATGCACCACGTGCGCCTTGGCAAAGAGCTCAGAATCGCTGATGCCGTGAGTTTCAAAGCCGGCGATCGGGTCTTGGTCGACAGCGCTTGCGCCGGAGATATCATCGGATTACATAATCACGGCACCATTCAACTGGGCGACACGTTCACTGCCGGAGAATCGATTCAGTTTACGGGGATTCCTCATTTTGCCCCAGAATTGTTTCGTAAAATCAGATTGAAAGATCCCATGAAAGCCAAGCAGCTTCAGAAAGGACTGCAGCAACTTTCCGAAGAGGGATCGACCCAGGTTTTTTCTCCTTTGCGATCTTCAGATCTCATTGTCGGTGCGGTCGGTCAGCTTCAATTTGATGTGGTCGCCTATCGACTGCAAGACGAGTATAAAGTCGAAGCTCTCTATGAGCCGGTGAACGTGTATACCGCGCGGTGGGTTGACTCTGAAGATCCCCGCAAGCTCGAGGAGTTTCGCAATAAAGCGCAAGAGCACCTATCGGTTGATGGGGGTGGCCACCTCACTTACTTGGCGCCAACACGAGTTAACCTGGCGCTAATGCAGGAGCGCTATCCCGAGATTAGGTTCCGCGCGACGCGTGAGCACTAGAGCAGTTTGCTAGCGCTCGAGCTCCGCCTCGATATCGGCTTGTATGGCTTGAGGTTTGGTAAATGGGGCGTAGCGAGCAATCACTTCGCCTGTTCTGCCAATTAAAAACTTGGTGAAGTTCCACTTGATTCGCTCGGTACCAAGAGCGCCTTTGGCCTGTTTCTTAAGGTATTGGAAAAGAGGATCTGCGGTGTTCCCATTCACGTCGATCTTGCTGTGCATCGGGAAACTCACACCGTAGTTTTTTACGCAGAAATTCAGGATGTCGGTATTGCTACCTGGATCTTGCCCGCCGAACTGGTTGCATGGGAAGCCCAGTACGACCAATCCTCTTGCCTGATAGGCCGAATGTAAGGCTTCTAATCCCTCTAGTTGTGGTGTGAAGCCACACTGGCTCGCGGTATTCGTGATTAAAAGCACTTTACCGCGGTAGTCCTCTAGTTTAACCGTATCGCCACGAATGTTTTGAACTTCGAAATCATAAATGCTCATAGAATATCCTTACTTACAGAGCGCCAACGGGTAGAGCACGAGACTGCTCTAAAATCAGCTGAAGTCTTCGGCGCTGCTGCTGGAGGCTTGACTCTAAGGCCTTCAGCTGGTCAGTGATATGGGTATCCTCCCATTTTTTCAGCAATCGAGCACGATGTTCGAGCCAGGCACCATCGAGTGCATCACGATGCTTTTCATACCGTTTGGTTTGCAGATCACGCCACTGTGTAATCGAGTCTAGAAAAGTTTGGTACTCCCGCTCGAGTAGTTGTCGCAACGGACAGTTGTCGTCGGGGTTGATCTGCTGTCGCGCTCGCTCAAAGGCCGTATCCATAATTGCCCGTTGCACTTTGAATTCATCGACACGCTTTAATTGCGAGGCGAGCTTGACTTTACTGAGCGCAAAAATCATCCATTTCGTCGGATCCCACTGCCACCAGCGAATGCCATTACGATAATCGGTTTGGAACAGGTGATGGTAGTTATGATAGCCCTCGCCATAGGTTAAAAATGCCAGCAGATCATTGTCGCGGGCACTGTTGGCGTCTGTGTAGGGGCGTCTTCCCCAGAAGTGGGCGAGTGAATTGATAAAGAAGGTGACATTGTGATTAACCACAAGTCTGAGCAGACCGACCAAAATCAGAGTGCCCCAAATGTCGCCCAAGGCCCAGCCAATCAGAGCGACCACACCAACGTTCATCGCGATAGTAATCGCGATATAGTGACGATGCTGCCATTGCAATATGGGGTCGTTGAGGAGGTCCTTGATGTTCGAGAAATCTTCAGTATTGGTGCGGTATTCACGCAGCATCCAGCCAACATGGCTGAACCACAAGCCACGTCCGGCAGAGTAGGGATCAAGCTCGTTATCGTCGACATGGCGGTGGTGGCGTCGATGGTCAGAGGCCCAAACAAAGACACTATTTTGCAGGGCGCCCGCGCCCCAAAGTGCGAACCAAAGTCGGACTGCGGGGTGCGCTTGGTAAGCATTGTGCGCCCAGAGTCGGTGGTAGCCCCCAGTAATCGATAGGCCGTTAAGATACAGAAAGGCCACAGCGATGACCCATTGACTCGCAGTAAATCCGTAATACCAACCCCATAACGGAGTGATTATCATGGCCAAAATCGGGAGGCCCACAAATAAAAAGAACATAAGTGGTCGCGCGGGTGCTTGGTCTTTATCGATCACAATGAGTCGCCTTCATGAGAGTTGAGCAGAGTGTAACAGTTGAATCGTCAGCAGATTGGGTCATATCAGGGCCTGCGTTGAAGCTGCTGTTATCATACCTAAGGTGCGGTCAAACACCAGTGTAATGTAATAGGACACGCACTGCGTTTTTGTGTGACTCTTGTCGCATCTAGACTTTGAACTGAGTCCCTTGCAGCAAGCGGCGTTCATGAAAAACAGTGTCTCTATTTTAGCGCGGCGGCTACCGAGTCAAGTCTGCAATTGCGCCTGCAAAAGCCGCACTCCAGCGCGTCACTGTAGTTAGCTCCCTTAATAAACCGCCTCACTAAAATGCTAATCACAAGAGGTCAAGTTTATCACGCAAAAAGTCAATCACGTTGTGCAGGGGAATGTTGTGTGCATCCGCTTCAGTGCGCTGTTTATACTCGACCTGACCTTCGGTGAGCGAGCGATCTCCTATCACGATACGGTGGGGTATCCCAATGAGTTCCATATCGGCGAATTTAAT
>DOVB01000272.1 GCA_003520285.1 Halieaceae bacterium | reverse complement strand
GCGAACTCGATGAACCTCGGAAATCGCCGCTCGAACTCATGCAACACTATCGTCGAATCTGTTATTCCACGCTCATTGATGATTGGGAAGATTGGTCAACCAAATCGACTGATACCCACTGAGTGTCACCGCCTGATTGCGATCGAGGTGGTCATCACCAGAAATAAGATCGACCCAATACGGCTCTACTAAATTTAAGTCGGCAAGGTGGACCACTTGGCTTACACTGGTGATATTGAACAAACAAAAAATACGTTGCCGCGCATCAAGGCTTTCTCTCCAAAACCCAAAAACGGCGGGGCTCAGGTGCAGCAGAAACTGCGCTGCGTTAGGATGAAACGCAGCCTGCCGCCGTCGTATGGCGAGCAAAGCAGTCAAAGCCGATAAGACTTTTGCATGGCTCGATCCAGAATCCTCTAACGCTTCAGCCAGCTCTGCTTCCAACCACTGCTTGCGATTAATAGCGCGGTTATAACCCAAGTGATCCAGGCGCATCAGGTCATTACGCGTCCCTATCAAGCTGTGGATGTAAATACCAGGTATCCCCGCTAATGCGAACATAATCGCATGTGCACAGCGCATGCGGTCGATGACACTCACGGGATCCGTATCTACCGGGTCCAGCAGGGCATCAAACAGCGCGATATTAATTTCATAAACGGATGACTTTCCCTGATCGGTGCTGCGGCGAGACAGTTTTCCACCACGAATCTCCATAGAATCAATCAGTGTCTGTAACTCTGATTCGTTCAGTAAACCTTCTGCAGGCCTCATCCCAATACCATCATGTGAGGCAATAAAATTAAAGTAAGTAGTACCTGTCTGCGCCTGTGGCATACCCATCATCCACTGGCTAAGATGAGTGCAATCACCACTTACGAGGGTGTGTAATAAAAGTGGAGGCAGACTGAAGTTGTAGACGGCATGAGCCTCGTTACCATTCCCAAAGTAGGACAAGTTTTCAGCGTTCGGGATATTCGTTTCAGTGATCACAATGGCATCAGTGGCCGCGTGCTCAATCAACTCGCGCAGCAAACGCACTATCGCATGGGTTTGAGGTAAATTAATGCACGCGGTACCCACGATCTTCCACAAAAAAGCCACAGCATCGAGCCTAAAAACCCGAACACCCTGGTCTAGGTAAAAACGAATAGTAGACACAAACTGCCGCAGCACTTCAGGATTCTTAAAGTTAAGATCGACTTGATCATGACTGAACGTGCACCACACAGCACAGGGCCCCGTGACCGTCTCGACCACTTTCCTTAAGTCCGACTCTCTCGGGCGAACCACTTGGCTCAAATCATCCCCTGGCGAAATCGTGACAAAGAAATCGGCACCCGGATCTTCTTTCTTAAGAAAATTCTGAAACCACAATGACCGGCTGGAACAGTGATTAATGACGAGATCTGCCATTAACAGATAGCTTTCTCCTATCGCTTTAATATCGCTCCAATCCCCAAGCGCCTCATTAACACTCGAATAATCGAGTACCGAAAAGCCATCATCAGAGCTGTAGGGATAAAACGGGAGTATATGGACCCCATTAATCACACTGGAAAAGTAACGATCGATACAATTTTTGAGCGTTTTTAGGGGTTTTTCGCCTTCTTTCAGTACGGTATCACCATAGGTGATGATCCAAGCATCTCTTTGGTCCCACACATTCTTGTGAGGCACAGGCTGCGTCGTACTATGATCTAGTCGCATCTCGCGGAGTAGTGTTTCGGCGACAAGGGCGACGTCAACGAGCGGAGACACATCGACATAGATTTGAGTGAGGAGATGCACGACACGCGTGTGTAAATGATCATAGGGATCGATGTAACTCATCACTAACCCTCTGAATAATCCAAGAAATCGAGCTCCACAGCCTCATGAAGGCGCTCAAGAACATCGGGTATTGCACTGACCACCCGGTTCCATGAAGGAATAAAGGGCCGCTGTTTTGGTCTCGCTAAAAAGACTTCACCCGCTTGAATAATGTTATCCGCAAAGAGCTCGACAGCACGTTCTTCGGCATGGATATCGACGCATAATCCATTCATCATTGCGTCGTTTTTATACGTCTCGACGAAATCAAGCGCAATACGATAATAGGTCGCCTTAATCGTTCTAAAAATTTCGGGACTCAGAGTCACGCCCTGTGTGGCCAATTTCCGAAATAAAGCCTTTGCAATATCAATAGACATGCGCGACAAACCCGCCTTGCTGTCATGCTCGGATAGTTCTTGATGTTTGTGGTCATAGTGATCTGCAATTTCCGCCTGACAGATTCGATTACTCGAATAATTACGATACATCTCTGAGAGAACCCCTATTTCGAGGCCCCAATCGCTGGGTATCCGTAAATCGGTCAATACATCTCTTCGAAAAGAAAACTCACCCGCGAGCGGATATCGAAAACTGTCCATAAAGGTCAAATACTCATGATGCCCTAACACTTTTTGTAGCGCTCGAAGCAGTGGTGTCACCAGAAGCCGACTGACGCGCCCGTTGATGCGCCCATCTGCCACTCGAGCGTAAAAGCCTTTGCAAAATTCATAGTTAAACATTGGGTGAGCAACTGGATAAATGAGCTTAGCCAGTAAATCTCTCTGGTAGGTCGTAATGTCACAATCATGCAGTGCCACAGCCTCGGCCTTATCAGAGGCAAGCACATAGCCCATGCAATACCAGACGTTACGCCCCTTACCGAGCTCTTTCGGAGCTAAGTCATGACGCGACAGCTCGGCATCCAGTGCTTTGAGTCGCGGGCCGTCGTTCCACAAAATACGGTGATGCTGCGGTAAATCGCTAAAAAATGAGAGTGCATGCGCAAACTCCTGACTATTCGCCCGATCAAGACCCACCACAATTTGATTCAAATAATTCACTTGTGTCAGCTCGGCAACAATACCCGCTAGTGCGGGTGCCTCCAGCTCCGAGAACAAGGACGGCAGAATAAGACCTAACGGTCGCTTTTTCGAGAATTCAACCAATTCCCGCTCGAGCGCTTCTACGGGCCGTGACCGTAAATTGTGCAGGGTCGTCACAATGCCATTTTGATAGAAATCTGCCATACCAATCTTCCTCGTTATCGGATGAATCTATAGATTCAGCTTATCGAGCCAAGCGAATACCGCCTTGTTCCAGGCCGATGGCCCTGACTCATTTGTGACGTAGCAATGGGCAAGATCATAGCCGGCTGGTGGCGGATAGTATTCCGATCGAATCCAAACCCCAGCGTCAACCGCATCGAGCAAAGCCAAATCGTTCCCGCTATCGCCTAGCGCCAAAGTGGCTGGGATATGCTTATCTCCAGACGAGAGAAGATCAATTAAGTAGCTCGCAGCAAGACCCTTGCTGACATCATCGCCCACTGTCAAAAAGCGACCGCCCCGCTGAATGCGACCCTTATGTCGTTCAATCATCGACTCTAACTCCTGCGTTTTTTCAGCAGACAAAAGTGGTATGACTGGTTCCGTATAGGCTCGATCAAGTGCGCGTTCCGCAGCTTCGTAAGATAAACCTGTCGCGTTACGGACATCACCAATACTCATGGTTGAAAACATGCTCAATAACGTATGCTGCGCCGAAAACTCATTCAAAAGTCGACACCAAAAGTTCCGAGGTCGAGCAAATTCAACGTGCCAAAAGTCATCGTGCTCAAGCCAGTCGCCATGACCGCTGGGAAACTGTGATTTGGGCAGATAAAGTACCGACCCGTTCTCACCGATCAATGGGTCGATAATCCCTATTTCACGCTGCAAGACGCGCATTTCAGACCACGTCTTCGAGGTGGCAAATACCAAGGGAATAAGAGCGTCACGAAGTGCGTGAATAGCCGGCAACGCCTCAGCATAGGCGTAACTCTGATGATTCAGCAAAGTACCATCGAGATCAGTAAAAACAATGGCTGGCGTCGTTAGCATGGATCGTTGATCTCTTTTATCAGGCTCAGAGAACGATCATGATCGAGCCGCCAGCAAAGTTGGGCGCACTCTGGAACAACCGCTAATGCGTGCTCAGTGAGACGCTGATAGTGTTGAATAAAATTTGCTATCTCGGTGGGTGTCATGATGGGCACCTCCGATATTTCACCCAAACGTCGCTCTTGCTCGAGTCGCCAATCGAAGACAACTGAGAAACTCGGCGCTATCAGGCCCCAGAGTTGATCGAATCTTTGCCACACAGGCTGGTAGTTGACAGCCAGCTGCTGGTTGACATACCGACGCCAGACACCCTTCGCATCGGACACTTGCTCGAGGATATTGCAAGGCTCAGCAAGATCACTCCGAGACTGTGCCGGAACGCCAACGCACCAGCCCTCTATAATCACAAGGTCAGGCGCCTGGGTGATGTGATCAAACTGTGCGCTAGCTACCCTGTCATCTTTTAACTTATCGAAACGCGGCACTCGGACTGGGGCGCGAAACTCTAGTAAATCTGACACGACTTGATTAAGCAAGCCAACATCATGTGTTCCCGGGACCCCGCGAGTGCACAATAATGGGTGTATCTCATGCGCCAACACGGAGCGCTCGGCTTTGGTTAGATAAAAATCATCGACTGATAAGACCACCACATACTTCGACTCGAGAGCTTCGAATCGAGCTGCTAAGTAAGCCGCCAGAGTACTTTTGCCAGACCCTTGCGCACCATAAATGCCCAAAAGGGCCGGAGTAGATGCACTGAGTTGTCCCATCGCACTCAAACATGACGGCACTGACAAGCTAGCCTCAATGGCGAGGGGGTAAGCTTCGGGCAAGCGCTGCCTCGTGATAAAAGCCCGCTGCCACTGGGCTAGTGTTTGTGCTTTGTCGATCACATCACCCTGCTCCGAATTGTCTTACCCAGATGGCGAAGCAGAAACCGTGCCAGACTCAGCAATCATCGCCTCACAGCGTGAAGCGACGAATATCAGAGAGCAGCGCAACAACTTGATTCATAAATCGACCGCCATCCGCGCCGTTGATCACCCGGTGGTCATACGACAAGCTCAGGGGTAAGAGGTTTCGAGGGAGAAATTCAGACCCATTCCAAACCGGTTGAATAGAGGCCTTAGCGACGCCAAGAATCCCCACCTCAGGTGCATTCACTATCGGGGTAAAGCCCTTGCCACCCAATGCACCCAAGCTCGATATGGTAAAGCATGCACCCTGCATCTGCGCAGGCTTCAGCTTTTTATCTCGCGCCGCCGCCGCCAGACTCAGAACTTCTTCACTTAGCTCCCAGAGTCCTTTGGTATCTACATCGCGGATCACTGGCACTAGCAAACCCGCCGGCGTATCCACCGCAAAACCAATGTGGATATACTCTTTAAAGATAATGGATTGGCCATCC
>DOVB01000217.1 GCA_003520285.1 Halieaceae bacterium | reverse complement strand
ATCAATGATCACCTAAGTCCGGCGCGAGCTCGTTATAACGAGTTACTAGAGCATCCAGAGGCGATCGAAGCAACCCTGTGCGAGGGAGCAGTCAGAGCACGCAGCTACGCGTCGCCTCTGATGCGGGCTATTCGCGAAGCGGTTGGTATCCAGTCAATGAGTTAGCTCTGGGGGCTATACCGAAGCGTCCAGAATAAACTGCGCGGCTCCCCAACGAAGTAGCGCTCTTGACCGAATCCATAGTCAGCCCGCTCGGCATAGTCTGTGTCTGTGAGATTCATGACCCGCAATCCGATTTGCCATTGCGGCGAGATTGTCCAAGAAGCCCTCAGATTGATTAACGTGTGCCCCGGGTAGGTATTTTGATTTGTTGGTTCAGTCGCGTACTCATCCTGATACACCAACTCGAGCTCGGTGGCCCATCGCGGCGCGTTATAGCCCAGATGAGCCCCAGCCAGCCATCGTGGTGCGGTGTCTATGGCATTACCCTGAATGCTCTGGTTGACACCGAGATAACCGGGATTATTGGCGTAGCGATGCTCGGCGTACGCGAGAGATAACGACGCTCGCCAGGGGCTGGTGGAGCGGCTCGTTAAGAGGAGCTCTGCACCCTTGTGAGACGTCTTCGCGCCGGTGACATAAAAGCGATTAGCGTCTTGAAAGATGACATCGGTTTTATCCATGTCATAGGCTGTGGCATCAAGTGTCCAGTGAGCCTGTTCTGTCCGATAGCCAATTTCGACACTTTGCATCGCTTCTGAGTCGAGCTTAGCTTGTGCTTGCCCGTTCTGCAGGCGATACAGCTCACCCGTCTCGGGTGGTCTAAAACCGCGTGCAATATTGAGCCGCAGCGCCTGTTCCGGTCGCAACTGCCAGACCAGGCCAGTATGCGCGTTGATGTCAGAAAAACGATCGGAGGTATCGGAGGGTCGATAAAATCTGCACGCTGAGGCGGTCGGGGCACAGGCGCTTCCGTTACTGAGTCGATTATCGTAGTCATAGCCGGTTGTTTCTGTTCGCACACCCATAGACCAGTTGACTGAGTCACCTAAGGGTTGATTGAAGAGGACGAATAGGGCACTGGTGTCGGCGGCTACCGTGTAGTCATAGTGCGCACCCTGGGGCTGATTGGGGCTAAAGGGTCGCGGCTGATTCTCTTGTAAATCACCCTTGGTGAACTGAGTGTCAAAGCCCAGCTGGAGCTCTCCAGTTAGGAGTGCACTCCGCCAAGCGGTTTGCAGGCCGATACTGCTATGTCCAGTTTTCTCGATCGCCTGCCAGGGCAAGAAATGTTGCAGAAAGCGCATGTTGTTGTGTCGCACAAAACCAGTGACTGACCAACCAGAGGTGTCCATGGTGTGGCTCATGGTATGTGATAAGTGAAACGAGCTTGCGTCTCGGAAAGCCTCGGGGTTGGGATTGAGTCGTTTGAGCGATTTGATCCGGTAGACATCGTCACCCTGAATATAACCCGCAGTTTCCTGGTTGAGTTGGGTGAACGATAGAAAAGTCGTGTGGTCAGTTTGGTCTGCACTGGCGTGTCGGGTGATGCTCAACTTGTGTTGATCGTAGCCCGCATCCTGCTTGAACCCGCCGTCACTCACTCCCGTAACCCCAAGTTTCCACTCGGCGCCTGAGGTAGTGAATCCGTTGCGCGTATTCAAACGCCAGAACGCATTTGGGCCAGTCTCGAGCTCAATCTTGTCTTCGCTGGTGGTTGATTTCGACGGCGTGATCAGATTAATCATGCCGTGGAGTCCATTGGCGCCATAGGTTGCCGGCGTTGGCCCGGTGATCATTTCTAATCGGTCGGCGAACTCAAGGTGCGCATCGAACAGTTGATTCACATTACAAAACCCCGGTGCTCGCAGACTCACCCCGTTTTGAGCCATGAGTACCGATCCACAACCCCCGGAACCCGTCAGGACAGGTGAGCGGACACTCACAAGGCTCTCTTGGCCGTTGCCTCGACTAATCCAGACATTGGGTACTCTCGGGCCTATTTCATTGAAGTGCACAGCTGCGGTTGTCTCGAGTGCATCACTATTGACTTGGTAGGCGGCCATGTTGAGCTCGGCGATCGCTGATTCGAATCGGGTGGCGGTTACGAACACTTCCTCGAGTGTCGGGGAGTCTGAAGCCCCGCTTGGGAGTGAGATAACGGCCAGAGACAAAGTGAAGAAAATCGATTTAGAGGTGCGACGCATGGTCTGAAATCCGGGGTGGCTGACAGCGAAGTGTAACAAGGTCAATCGGTAAAAACGATAAGGTGTCGTTTTTGTGGCGACCTTGTAAACCAGCCGTTATAGTAGAAGGCTTCGCGGTTTTAGAGAGAATCCAAATGGTCTCGAGCCCTCAAGTGATGGCTGTGGCTGATAACCTGCCAATCCGAACACAACAGCCAGTGCATAGTGGCAAGGTACGATCGGTCTATTGGCTCAGTGCGGCCGATAGCGCTCGGTTAATCGCGGCAAAGGGCTACCCAGTGGCGGCCGATACAGCGCTTGCCGTCATGGTCATCAGCGACCGTATTTCTGCTTTTGAATGTCTCTGGGAAGGAGAGGGCGGTTTGCTCGGAGTTCCCAGCAAAGGTGCCGCTTTGAATTCCATCTCAAGCCACTGGTTCGAGCGCTTCAAAGAGGCGGGCTTGGCTCGTAGTCATATTCTCGATATGCCTCATCCATTGGTCTGGATCGTGCAACGTGCACAACCAATCCTAATCGAGGCCATTGCAAGACGCTACATTACGGGCTCTCTCTGGCGTGCGTACGAGCTTGGAGAGCGAGAATTCTGTGGGATCGAGTTGCCCGAGGGGCTCCGTCAAAACCAGCGTCTGACGGATTTACTGGTGACCCCATCGACGAAGGGAATACTCCGCGGTATCGAAGGTCTGCCCGAAGCAGATGACGTTAACGTCTCACAGCAACTGTTGCGAATGCATTGGCAGCGATTTGGCTTTGCAAGCGAATCCGATATTGACCGCTATGAGTCACTCCTCAAGCAGGGTTTTACATTGATCGAAACCGCACTAGCGCAGGTCGATCAAATTTTTGTCGATACCAAATTCGAGTTTGGCTACGCCCATGACGCGGCAGGAGCGCCAGAACTCATTTACATGGATGAGGTTGGAACGCCAGATTCTTCGCGAATTTGGGACGTGCAGGCATATCGCGAAGGGCAAGTGGTTGAGCGCTCGAAAGAACAGTTCAGACAGCTGTTGTTGCGCTCGGTGCCTGATCCAGACGTGTTGTTGAATAAGCAGAGGATGGCTGAACGTAACGCGCTCGCGCGTGCTTTCAAACTCCCGCATGAGGCAATGATGTCTGTGAGTGCGACTTATCGGGATATCGCCGAGCAAATTACGGGTGTCCCACTCCCTGAAGTCTCTGATCCTAGAGCCGAGATTATTCAGGTTTTGGCCGATCAGTACCAGCTCATTACTCATAACAATTAGCAAAAGGATAACAGCCATGATTCAACCCAAACTTAAGCAGGCCGTCGTAGGGCTGGCATTGTCTCTGTCTTTGACGGCGACCGCGACAGCTCAGAACGCTGCAGGTCTGTCGGATGCTGTTAAGACCGATTACCAGAATCACCTTGAACCCCTGTTTATTCATTTCCATAAGAATCCTGAGCTGTCTTTAATGGAGTTTGAAACCGCGAAGCGGCTTGCCCAAGAGTTACGTGATGCGGGGTTTACGGTCACAGAGGGAATCGCCGGCACTGGTGTTGTCGCGATTCTGCGTAATGGTGATGGCCCTACGGTAATGGTCAGAGCTGATATGGATGGGTTACCGGTGCTCGAAAAAAGTGGTTTAGAGTACGCCTCGGTGGCGACGCAGGTGGCGCAGAATGGTCAGGAAGTGCCGGTTATGCACGCTTGCGGTCACGATGTACATATCACCAG
>DOVB01000182.1 GCA_003520285.1 Halieaceae bacterium | reverse complement strand
TGTTTCGTCAGCTATACGAGCAAGTGGGTATGGACGGCGCTAGCAGCCACAGCGGGCGTCGCACCATGCTCACCAAACTGGCTGAGCGCGGGGTGCATGCACGCGTGATTCAGCAGATTGCGCGACACAGCAGCTTGGCTACCACACAGCGATATATTGAAGTTTCACCTCATTTGCTGCGTAATGCGATAGAAATGCTCTAATAGTAGAAAAGGAAACCTGACAAATGAAGATACAGCGAGTGGAACTCAACCAAAAATACTACGCTAATATCCATTGCCCGTTTTGCGGGGCGTTAGTCTAAGAGCAAGATAAAGACGATGGTGACTTAGACAGCATGCTTAAGCCATGCCCCCACACTCTTTTCTTCGCTTACGATGACGATTTACATTTCCGATCTGCCCGCTTTGATGAGCTGAAGTCAATTGATGGAAAAAGTAGCGACGATATTTCTGATGATGACGCATTTGAAAGTTGGGATTCGTTTACTGACGATGTTGATGTGGCGGATGGAGTTAAGTTCGCGATGTACGCTGGCGCGCCGTCAGGGTACGGCAGTTACTTAGGCTTTGCGACAACAGACGACTGAGTACACGTCTATTCAAGCGCTACTACTTCTACAGAGCTGCCCTCGTAGCGAAGCAGTGCTGCTCGCTCCTGTTCACTTAAGTCTGCGTGATAGTACGTCTCAGTGAGGTGCTTGAGGCTGGTGCCGCACACCTTGCTCAGCGTTAACGGATTCGCATTGCTTTGCAGTCGCTTGGTAATACCGTAGTGCCTAGTGCTGTAGTAAGTGAGGTTGCGCTCTTTCCAATCCGTAATACCAGCCAACGCCATCAGCTGAGCGTAGTGGTAATAAAGCGCATCGCGTGTCACTCGCTCGCCGTTGTGGGCGGTGAATACCCAGTCACCCTGCTTGGTGTGCTTGCTGAGGCTGCGCAACCTGTCAAAGTGCTTCCCACCTCGTACTTTAATCACCCTGCTCTGTCGCACCTTGCTGGTTTCAGCTAGCACGTTAATGGTGACTAGTCGTTGATTTTCAGCGGAGTAGGTTTCCACGTTGCCCCACTTGAGCTGATACAACTCGCCAAAGCGCATCATTGTGTTGGCACCAATGAGGAAGAAATGTCGCACCAGCTGACGGATAAACTGTTCCTCGTCGCTGAGAAATTCCGCTTTAGCAGTCTTGTTTGACGTGTAGGTGATTAGCGCACGGCTAATACTGCGGTACTCGTCATCTGTGTAGGTGCTGCGTCGCAGGGTGTCAGCATCAACACCTCTGCGACTGATGCTGGGGAATACGTAGTGCTGTACTGAATGAAAACCTTCATCGTATGCCCATTTGCATAGAGCATTAATGCTTGCCTGCTCATTCTTGATGGTGACGTCTTTGGCGCCCTTCTGCTGACGATACTGCTGGTAGCCCTGCAGGCTTTTACTTTCCAAGTCACTGAGTCTTGCCACGCTGCTGCGCTCGCTCCGCGCCACAATGCCGCAATATGCGACAAAGTGATTCAGGTGGGATTTCACAGTGCCCCAGCGTCCCTCAGTGATGGAGCCGCGCTTTACGTCTACTTCCCAGCGATGCTTGAGATACTCCTCAGCGGCTTGCTGCACAGTGGGACTGAAGATGCGCTTGCCTGAGTTGAGGTTGGCTTTGATGGCGAAAAACTCGTTCTCCGCTCGCTCAATGGCTGTGTCCAAGTGCTTGGTTTTCAGCGTCTTGCGAACGTACTTACTTTCTTCGCTAATCCACATGCGAAAGTGCCAGTACCCGCCGCTTTGCTGGGTTCTGACGATTTCTGCTTTTCCACCGTAGATAGAGTGTTTATCCGTTAGGAAGGACTGGGTAGGAACTGAGCGCTTGCTGCGCTGTTTTTGGGTTCTCGTATTGTCTATCACTAAAGCTACGCGGGCTGTTGCTGTCATGCTTACCTCTATGAGTTAACGTACTCATACATGGTAAGCCCCTTCACATGTGTATCATCGTCAATCACACTTTTCACTCATACATGATACTTATGATGCGCAGTAATCGCTACCGTCCTGGAGGTCAAACTGCTCACAGACCTCTTTGACACTGAATCCCTGATCCAAGACCAGACAGGCAGTTTCTCGTTTGAACTCTCGGGTAAAAGTACGTCTCGTACGCATCTGAACACTCCTCCATCAGTGGTAGGCTACCACCTAAAAGCGTGTCCAAAACTAGTTAACTACTACAATTGCATCTGTAAATCTAATATGCTTGCGCTATGCGCGATTATTTGGCCCTTATTTTTGTGGCTATTGTGATATTTTCTAAAATATATTGGTAACCTAATTTGAATGACTCTGCCGGTACAAACCACCAAAAGGGTGAAACACTCACGGAAATACCAATCGTTGACTGGAATGACCTGGAGAGCAATAGAGCGAAGGTATTGGAAGATATCAGATTTGCTCTTTCAGAATGCGGTTTCATGATTCTGGCGAATGCTCCCGGTCTTCACGATGCGTTTCAGCAGCGCGCTTTTCGCGAGGTGCGAAGGTTTTATGACTCTTCTGATGAGATCAAGGCCTCGGCCGACATTGCACAAACACCCTATTTCCGTGGCTATTCAGGTCTTTACCTGGCTCCCGAGGGTCAGTGTGCATCGATCGAAATCTACCAGTACTCCATTGATCAAGAACCTGTTAGCGCCCATGACGACGAAAACTTTCCGCTATACGACAGGATTATGAAAGGGCCTAATATCTGGCCGAAAACCGATACGTTGCCTGGTTTCCAACCAGCGGTCGACGAACTGTGCGATGTTTACTTCAAACTGACCCATATGCTCAGCGAGCTGATCGTTGAATCGCTGGGCGAAGACCCGGCCCATTTTCGCAAGTACTTTGATATTGACAACCCGTATCTGCATGCAAGCTTAAATCACAATCGTAGCTTGTCGGTTTTTCCAGAGGAGGCTCGACAATGGGTCATGGCCGAGTACGCACGCTTCGACAGCGACCCCGATCTTGTGGGTACCCACATCGATGGCTCGCCCTTTATCACGCTGCTAACAAATGACCGCCCGGGCCCGTCGTGGTCAAGGCCTGTTCCGAAATCGTCTTCTGGAGCAATGGGGCGGTCGGTGTGCAGTGACAGGCTACGCTAATCCTAAGTTCTTACTGGCATCACATATTAAACCTTGGAGCATCGCTACTGACTACGAGAGGCTCGATCGATTCAATGGTTTACCATTGATCCCGAATTTGGATAAGGCATTCGATTTGGGTTACGTCAGTTTCCAGAGTGACGGCCAGATACTTCTCTCGCATGAACTCGAGTTGCCGGCAATATTGGGGGTAAGAGATGGTCAAAGGGTAGCGCTCGACCCTCGACACCAAGCGTACCTCGAATTTCATCGGTCTGAGTTATTTATGAAATGAAGTTCCGGGCCACATCTACCAAGCCAAGGGGTCTGGTGTGCCAGCCATGTAAATACCCACTCACAGGGCGCGTTGCATACAATTAACGGATTATAGGCTGAGACGTCCAACAACTGCCCACTTTCACACCAGTCTGCTGCGTTACCGCCTCAGTAAGTATAAAGGTCCCACAAGTTAGATTCAGGCCCATGCCGCGCAGAACCTACGAACACCAAACCGACGGTATTGATCGTGCAGACGACATCGATGAACTGGTCTATGACAAACGAGCCGGCTGGCGAGCCAATGCGGCCAAGGGCCGTCGTCGGCAGCGTCGCTACCAGAATCGCATGACCGCAGCGCTGCGCCATGTGGCCAATAACTCGTCTGCAGATCATCACTTGGAAGATTTGGACTCCAATGAGTAAGCGACACCGACATCGCCATAAAACCTGCCATCGGTGCCACCAGTCGTTCACGACGCTGTTTCGCTTTCAGGTATGCGCAGAAGAGGGCTGGATCTTTGGCTGTGAGAATTGCCTCAACACAGAAAAGGCGACACGTGGCGATAGTTATCGATATGGCGGTACGTGGAAGGCCCAGCGTCCTTGATGCTTTATTGCCGCTTAAAGGGTTGCCACTGGCTCGCATGCTCGGAGGCACTCAGCACCAAAAGACCCGCCAAGATGCCCAGATTCTTAATGAAGTTCTGTAGCTCATGCTTCTGATCGTGTTCTGCGTACGTGTTCCAAAAATCATGCATGCCCACGTTGATCAGTAAAACCATGCCTACAAACATGTACGCTGTCTCTTTGATTCGAAAGCCGACAATGAGGAAGAGCCCACCCACAATCTGCAACACAGTGGTCAGCGGCAATAGCAGCTCGGGCATTGGAATGCTGTGTAAGGTCATGTAGTCGAGCATCGCTTGGTAGCTCGTGATTTTGGTTATGCCGGGTACCAGGAAATAAAGCCCTAACAACATGCGTCCAAGTGTGACTGCGGTGCCATCCATCATTGTCCCTCTTGTTTGAGAATTTATCTGAGGTTTGGTGCCAACTTGGCGCACCTAACTGTCCCGCATCGTCGTTCAGCGCGAGCATTTTTAGAGTACACGAATCTCATGATAGTGGGCTCTATGGCTTATTTAAAATTCTTGGGCGAGGCCGCGGGGCTAAGGGATACAACATTCCTTGAGCCATGATGCAATGTCGCGAGCGGTCATACGATTGTGATCCAGAAACACCGATGGCATGAACATATCAGAGGCGTGGAACGTACCCATGACCTGTCGACAATGGGCTTTTACACCCGCCTTCATCAGTAGCCGGAAAAATGCAATTCCTTCGTCACGAAGAGGGTCACATTCATTCACGTTGATCATTGTAGGAGGGAATCCGCGTACGTCCTCTTCTGTGGCAAAGCTCGGCCACGCCAAGGGGTCTTGCGCTTCAAACGCCTCGATACCGTAGGCCATGGCTCCTCGATTGTCGCCCACATGAATAAAAATACCGTCATTTTCAGTACTTGAGGGATGTTCCGGGGTGGGCCACTGGCCCGCGATGTAAGGACACAGCGCATAGACGCCCACTACCCGGTCGCCATAGCCCTCCTTAACTAATTTCATGGTAGTCGCGATCGCAAGATTGCCGCCACCGCTTTCGCCAGCAACAAGCAATTGATTTTTATTGATTAGTAGCTTCTCGGCGTGCTCGTGCACCCAATGAAACCCGGAAACGCAATCGTTCAGTCCAGCAGGGTAAGGCGCTATCTCCGGTGCCGACGACGGTCTAACACAATTTCGAAAATCGACCATCACAACACAGACTCCCTGGTGTGCAATGCAACGAGCCCAAGCCTGATAATTGCCCCTGAAGCAAGACAGGACCATCATCCCACCGCCGTGAATATAGTAAATGCAAGGGAGTATCTCGGCGGTATCGGGTCTTATCATCTGAAGTTTTATGGTGTTGCCGTCAGGCTGGGAAGTTATCTCATGGACCTCCGAGCGTAGACCGGCTCGGGGGACCAATGCTTCATCGTCTAATGCGTCGAGAATGGACTCCATCTGCGCCTCACGGGCCAGTGCTTCGGGGGTGATAGCCTCGGCGAGAATCTGATCCCGTGAATCAACGTCACCCGTAGGCGGAATCGTGTTAGCTATGGCTGCGAGAACGGGCACAGCTCGAGGATCGAGCCGAATATCGTGACGGGGGTCGTAGGTCATAGAGCACTCTCTAGGCAAACTGCGCTTTGCGCTAGTTTTATGGTAAGGGGAATTTCCCAAGGCCTCCATCGGACAAGGGGTCAGATTGTTGCCGCCCGACGGGGACCTGCTATTTAAAATTGGTAGTTGACACGTAGGCCTATTGTTCGTGGTTGCAGGGTAACTGAGTTATTGCTTGAGAAGGGGTCGGGATTGATCCAGGCAAATCCGTCATCGTTACTTAGATTTTCACCGTAGAGATACGTACCCCATTTCTCTGTTTCGTAACCCAGTTGTGCAGCCACATTCGTAATCGAATCTGTGCGCATAACGAAAGGATTCGGTACTCCAACACCCGGTATATTGGGCGGAGCGTTTAGATAACCATCGACGTATTGCATATCGCCGCGAAGGTTGATGGCGCCGGCGCCGAGCTGCGCCACCTGCCACTGAAAGTATAAGGAGGCTTGTGTTTCCGGCGCGACCAGCGAACTACCCAGGGTAAGTCCCGATGCCAGTGAATCATTCATATCGATTGATACGACCTCGGAATCGTTAAGGGCAAGTGTACCGCCCAACTCGAGAGACGCACTCGCTAAGTAGCGAATATCTAACTCAATGCCCATCGATTCGATATCGCCCGCATTGGTTAAGTAAGGCTCCCCATCGGACTGGCGACTTGCCGACACTTGGGCATCCTGCCAGTCGATAAAGTAGAGAGCTGCATTAATGGCCAGCTGGCCCTCTAGCATCCTTGACTTGTAACCGAGCTCGTAGCTCCACAGGCTGTCAGCATCGGCCAACTTGGGTGTAAAGTTTGGTGAATCCGGCGCCACAAGATCGTCGCGGCTGATATTCGGATGCGCCCTGCGAAACCCTTCAGCTGCCGTCAGATACCACATCTGCGAATCGTCAGGTGTCCACTGCAGACTTGCTTTGAAGGTGCTTTTGTTCTGATTGCCCGTTGATGTGGAGTTGGGTGGTGCGGGAATCATGCTTGCAGTGCCGCCACCGGTGAAAGCCAGTTGAAGGGCATCCGTATTGAAATTATCTGGCGAGTCAATCTGAGAGAACTTATAAGCCGTGTAGCGCCCACCTAAGAGTATCCGGAGCTGGCTCGACAGTTCGAATGTCACCTCTGCAAACAAGGCGGATTCAGTCGTTTCGACGTCCCGAATGACTGATCCGATGGTGTCACCCGGCTCACGAATCTGTGTTATCGCCGACATATCAACACCAAAGACGCTGAGTGCATCGGGGCCCGTGAAGCGTGCACCGACGGCGGACGTTTCCATATCGAAGTGATACAAACCAAAGGTGTACTGGAGTTTGCTGGCGTCACTCGATATGAAGCGTAGCTCGTTGATGGTCATATCCGTGTCGAGACTCTCGCCATACCCGAATGGCAGTACTGGCCCAAAAATAGCATCCAGATCCAAGTCCCAACTGGTGTATTGATTCGCATAATTGGCTGACCAAATCAGAGTGGCCCAATCTAAGTCCCAATTTAGAGTTAGGTTGGCGATGTCCATTTCCACGTCCACAAGCTCAGGAAAGAACGTGGCTCGCTGAAAGGTATCCAGGTTCTGATTCTGACTGGCCGCGAGTGAGCCGATTTCCAGTCGATCCATGCTATAGGATAGCGTTGCGTCGATCTGTTCATTAACAAGCCATTTGGCCGAAGCTCGAAACCCATGCTCCTCTGTCGAGTTTTCGTCCTTTACGGGATCAAAGCCAAAGGTGCCGATATTGTCGATGAATCCATCCTCATCTCGGTAGTATCCAACTGCGCGAACAGCAAAATCATCTGACACAGGCGTATTCAGGAACCCGCTATAGCGTTGCCGTGTACCGCCGTCTTTTACCGATCCCAGGTCTACGCGAACGCCACCATTGAAGCTGTCCACCGAGGCCTTGTTCGTAATGACCCGAACAGCGCCAGCCAAGGAGCCGGACCCAAAACTTGTACCTTGTGGACCACGGAGCACCTCAACCCGCTCGATATCATAGAGCCGTAGATTTGGTGTGACGACGGAGAAGCTCGTTAATGGAACATCATCGTAATAAACCGCAACCTGACGCTGCTCACCATTGCTTGCTGAGGTGCTTGAAGTCTGTATTCCGCGAATGACAAATCGAGTGAAGCTGTTGCTACCCGTTAGCAGCACTCCCGGCGTGTTGCGCGCGACGCCTTCGAAAGATTCGATCCCTTGAGCCGCGAGGTACTCTTCTGAGAGGGCCGTGATGGAGATCGGAATGTCGCGCGCGTCCGCAGCGCGGCGAGTGGCAGTAACAACCACCTCCTCCAACTGCAGGGAAATTGGATTCGCTTCCGCGAGGTCTTGAGCAACTGCCTCAAACCCAACGACTGAGAGCGCACTGGCAACTGCTGTAGCTATGGAGTTCTTATTCATCATTCTAGCCTCGCCATTTTTTTAATATTGATCAGGCAAACGTGTTCATACGTTTATGGTCATCAGTATTGGGTATCAATTTGGTTGGTTAAATGGCTATTTGGGCGTTACACTATTGCCTAAATGACAATTAATGGGGCTGCCCTGCGAGGTTAAACACATGGATCATCTGCGAGCCATGCGCTACTTTGTGACGGTCGTCGAGACCGGAAGCTTTACTCGTACGGCGGCGGAGTTTGACGTACCTCCTTCTTCTATTTCCCGACGCATCGCCGATCTTGAGCGGGAGCTGGGAGCGACCCTGCTCAAGCGCAGTACGCGCTCGGTACAAGCTACAGAGATTGGACAGATCTACTTCAGGCAAGCACAGCAAATC
>DOVB01000184.1 GCA_003520285.1 Halieaceae bacterium | reverse complement strand
CCAACGCGCGTTCAGCAATTAAATTACGTTGGATTTGATTGGTGCCACCATAAATTGTGTCGGCACGAGTAAACAGGAATAAAGACTGCAATCGACTCAGCTCATAGGGCTCTGCACTTAACAACTCAGCTTCTGGACCCAGAACATCCATCGCCAGCTTGCCCAAGTTACGGTGCCAACTGGCCCAATACAATTTATAGATCATGGCTTCTTTCTGCAGAGATCCGTCCTCGCCACCAGACATCATGCGCATACTGTTATAGCGCATGATTTTTAAACCAATATGCGCGTCGGCGAGACGCTGGCGTATCATGGGATCTTGCGCGGCACCGTTATTCTTCGCCAAGGCGACAATTTCATTCAGTTCCGATTGAAACAACATTTGCTGACCCAAGGTGGATACGCCGCGCTCAAAACCGAGCAGCGCCATCGCAACTCGCCAGCCATCGCCTGGCGCACCTACGATATCATCGGCATCACACACGGCCTCGTCCAAAAATACTTCGTTAAACTCTGCCGTCCCTGTTAGCTGATGAATAGGCCGGATAGCAACGCCAGGTTGATCCATTTTCATCAGGAAAAACCCAAGGCCTTTTTGCCCCTGACTCTCGGGATCGGTGCGCGCAATAACAAAACAGAAATCCGACTCATGCGCCAGTGAGGTCCATACTTTTTGACCACTCAACAGCCACTTGCCGGACGACTCGTCAAAGCGTGCCTTCGTTTTCACATTCGCTAAATCAGATCCAGCACTGGGCTCAGAGTAACCCTGACACCAGAGCTCTCGTCCCGCTTTAATACCGGGCAAATACTTATCGCACTGCGCTTGCGTGCCGTAGGCAATCAAAGTGGGGCCGGTGAGTGTCTCGCCAATATGCCCGACACGGCCGGGCCCGCCAGCCCTGGCATACTCTTCATTAAAGATCACCTGCTGTTCAATACTAGCGCCACGGCCTCCAAATTCTTTGGGCCAGCCTATCGCTGTCCAACCGCCTTCGGCGAGGGCCTGCTCCCACACTTTACGCTCTTCAACAAAACTGTGTTCATCGCCGGGACCACCGCGAAATCGAATGGGTTCAAAGTCTCCGCAAAGATTGGCTTCAAGCCAATCGGCCACCTCTTGTCGAAACTGCTCATCGGCTGCGCTAAAAGTGAGCTTCATTTCAACACACCCCCGTGAGTAAGAGGTCGGCAACCCGCTCTTTGTGCTCGGGTGCCGCACCCAAAAAGCTCTCGGTAGCTTTGGCGCGCTTAAAATACAGCTGAATATCGTATTCTTCTGTAATGCCCACCCCACCAAAAAGCTGAATTCCGCTACCGGCAACAAAAAAGAATGCATCACTGCAGTACGCTTTCGCCATACTTGCCGCTTCGGCCAATTGCGTATCGGTGTAACGACCAGCAAGCCATTCATCAATCGCACAGGCGGCGAAATACACAATCGAACGAGAGGCTTCTACTTTTAACATCATATCGGCACACTTATGCTTGATCGCCTGAAACGAGGCGATAGTGCGACCAAACTGAACGCGTTCTTTGACATAATCAACGCTCATATCAAGACTCGCCTGAGCACCACCCAGTTGTTCCGCAGCGGTAAAAATGCGCAGAACGTCAATGATCGCTGTAAGTGCATCAACCGCGGCAAGGCCCCGAGCTAACTCGCAGCCCTGTGGGACAAAGACACCATCTAAAGTGACTTCAGCCAAGGGTCTGGTTTGATCCATTGTGGGTGACTTTTGACGCGCCATGCCATCTGCGGTGCCATCGACTAGGAAAAGCGCTAACTCGTCTTCGATACGCGCAGCCAACAACAGGATATCGGTACTGTTTCCATGGCCCACAAAACGATAGTGTCCGCTCAAATGAAAGCCGCCCTCGGTTGGGGTTGCAACTGCCGTTACTGCATCAGCGGACCAGGTGCGAGATTGCTCAATCACGCCCAATGTCGCAGTCTCTCCCGCCATCAAACGCTCAAAATAGGTCGCTTGTTGTTCATCGCTGCCGTATTTCAGCAGCGCCGCCGTCACCAAAGCGGTTGAGGCGAAGGGACCGTTATATAAGCGCATCCCCATCCGCTCTAAAATACCGATTGCTTCGACACCACCCAGTCCCAGCCCCTCATGTGCCTCTGGAATGAGGATCGCCTGCCAATACATCTCTTCGCACAAACGCTGCCACGTATTCGTATCGTAGCCCGAGGCCGTCAGCAGTGACTGTCGAATCACAGGCGCCGTTGCAACCTCGCTAAGAAAGGCATCTGCAGTGTCAAAGATCATGACCTGCTCTTCTGTGAAGGCAAATTCCATAGCCGGGTTACGCTCCCCAAACCGTTTGCGCGGGAACTTCGGATCGCAGTAATTCGCGTATGGCATCACCAATTTCGCTGGGCGCCCAGCGAGAGCCTTTATCGATACCCGAGGTCGTACGCCAACCATCCGCAATACAGAGTCGACCGCCTTCGGATTCTAAGATGCGCCCTGTGAAATCACCTGAGCTTTCTGAGCACAGCCAGACCACCAACGAAGACACGTTTTCTGGTGCGAAAACATCGAACCCACCATCGCTCGGTGGCGCCATTCGAGCGGCCATCTCTGGCACTGCTGTCGTCATGCCAGTTCGCGCCACTGGTGCGATCGCATTCGCTGTGATGCCATAACGCAGCAGCTCAGCCGCTTGGTTCAACGTTAGCGCAGCAATGCCCGCTTTGGCGGCAGCATAGTTTGACTGCCCTATTGAACCCTGCAAGCCGGCACCCGACGTCGTATTCACGATGCGTCCAGAGACGGCGGAACCCATCTTTGATTGCTGTCGCCAATACTGCACCGCGTGTGATGTGATACAGAAATGACCTTTGAGATGCACCGCCATGATGGTGTCCCATTCATGCTCTGTCATAGAGGCAAACATACGATCGCGATTCACACCTGCATTGTTAACCACGGCATGCAAATCCCCGAAAGCCGCTACGGCTTCGGCAACGGCACGCTGGCTGTCGGCGTAATGGGTGATATCGCTAGAGTTAATGATAGCGCGCCCACCACTGCGGGTGATCTCGTCTACCACGCTTTGCGCCGCCTCTAAATTGATATC
>DOVB01000270.1:873-7965 GCA_003520285.1 Halieaceae bacterium | reverse complement strand
GGGATAAGCGAGCGCAAAAATGAAGGCACCAACCAGAGCGCCAATGAGTGTGGCGATCGCGTCAGATTTGCCCTCTGAAGAACCCACAATACAGGTGCCTGGGCAGTAACCCGACAGTGCCCAGCCAATCCCAAAGATGGCGCCACCAGCAGCCACACCCCAGATGTAGGCGGGTTTGATGCTGAGATTGGCCAGATTGCCCAGATCAAGAAGGTAGATACCCAAGGTGCCAACGCCCATGGCGGTTAGCATGAGCTTCATGATCCACATATCTTTGAGTAATAGCGTGCCAAGGATGCGTCGATAGCTTGAAGCGCCGCCCAAAAACAAAATCGCGCCAAAAGCGCAGCCAATTAAGAATCCGATAAGCAATGTCATGGCTTAAACTCCTTTGTTTCGGTATAAAAATTTGGCGGTTGCGATAGCAACGGCGAAGGTCACGGCACCGAAAATGAATGAGCTGATTGCCATTTGCGAGATGCCGCTGATCATATGGCCGCTGGTACAACCCCCTGCCAATCTGGCTCCAAACAGCAACAACACACCACCCCCGAAACAAGCGGCCGTGCGCTTCAGGCGTGAGGGTCCGAACTGTGCTTTCCAAAGGCTCGGCATTGAGCCTTTGTCTGCGGCGGGCTGTTGCTTGGCAAAGAGTCGGGCCGTGATTCCACCGCCTACCAGCATGCCAAACACCAACATCCAGCCATAGCCCACGCCCCAATCTTCCTCGCCGCCGTATTTCGCCAGATAGGTATTGCCCTCGGCAAATTCTGGTGCAATCGAGTGCACCACTGCGGCATCAGACACCACAAACTGGGTGGATACGCCGAGCGGTTTCACTAAATAAGTCGCCAAAATAAGAAGCAGCCCTAGAGCGACTCCTGCGACCTTCCAAGAAATGATGCCATCTTTCATATCAGCACTCCCTTTGTAGTTAATAATATTACAATGTTCTTAAGTTTCACCTAAAAAAAGGGGACACTCAAGGTGCCCCCGGGTTAGGTTTACCAGGTGTAATAGAATTCGAGCTCAAACTGCTTCATGCTCAATTCGATGGTTTGGGTGGGATCAAACAACGAGCTACCCTTCACTGATTCTTCTGGCGCGTACATGAACGTGGCGCCCCATTCTTTGCCGTTACCTAACTCGCGTGCAATACCAAATGTGAGGTGTTGTTCCATAACCCCTGGCGCCAGAATGTTGAACAGAACTTCACTTGGCTGAATGGGTTGATCGCCCAGAGAGATACCTGCTCTAAAGGTTGTGCCCGGCAGTCGCTCCGACGACCATGTTAAGCCCACTTTAATAACAGACATGTCGTCCCAGCCAAAGCCAGCACCGTTATTGCCACCAAGGCAGTTGTCGATGGCGTTGAATCCTTGGCCCGCGGTTGGGCACTGATACACATTGGCGCCCGAGTTACCCACGGAGGGAATGTTGCTGTACCCGATGGATTCACCATCGACATGAATTGATAGATTAGGACTGGCCTGTACGCTCAACCCAATGCGAGTGCTGGCTGGGATGTCGAAACCACCGGCTTCGGCGAAGAGATCTGAGTAATCATCAAACTCAGACATTTTTACTTCAGTCTGGTGTGCGAAGGCGAATGTGAGGCCATCTGATAGCTGCCAATTGACGCCGACTTTGAGTCCTACGCCGTAAGAGGTGTCGTGACCATTACCAGTCAGCGATCCGGCAGGTGCGCCCATAGGTAAGTTGCTAGCGAAGGTTTTCGTGTAGCCGGTGAATGCCTCGAGACCTTTGGCCTCGAAGGCCTGCAATACGACGACAGGTGACACGCCTACGACAACGGTGTCTGTCAGGCGTTTGGCATACGCCAGCTCGACAAAGGCTTGATTGAGATTGACGCCAGCATCACCCATTCCGAACGTGCCGTCCATGGTCATGACGGGGGCAGGGCCCATGCCGCCATCGGGGTCAAAGGTTGCAGAGCCACCTTGCCAGTCGGTATTCATCCCGCCTCGGCCATAAAAACTGAACGCCAAAGCACTGGTGTCATCGAGTGTCCATTTGCGTGCATAGTGGGGAATTGGGAAATACTCACTGTCGCTATCGAGAGTGCCCTGGGTGGTGATGCTGAACGCCCCCATGTTCCCCTGAGCTAAACTTGTTGATGCCGTGTAGCTGCGCTGCGGCGAGAAAATACTAATACCTGCGTTCGATTGGTCTTCTACGAGCAAAGCTGAAGCGGGGTTGTTTGCCGCATCAATGGCTTGTGATGGTGCCGCAAGTCCCGCGCCAGCCAACGCTTTGTTATGGCTACCAACACCATGAGTGAAGTACCCATTGGTTGCCATTGTGTGAGGTGCGAGAGTGACGAGAGCCACCGCCGACAGCTGAAGTAAGCGAGGAGTCTTCATAGGGTATCCCTTTTTCGTTATCGTTATTGTTGGTTAAACTTACCTGCAAATTTTCTAATATGCAAATAGTTTTAAGTAAGGTGTAGCAAGGTGGGGTCGCATTGCGGTGATATTTAACCCCGCGCCTCGCGTTGGGTTAGGGCGTCGCAGTCGCTTTCATCTTCTTGATTTGCGCAATACAGTTCATATAAAACTGTCACGATTTGCGCCACTTTATCGCCAGAGAGCTGGTAATAAATGGTTTGCGCATCGCGTCGGCTAACGACCACGCCTTCGTGTCTCATGCGCGCTAAATGCTGTGACAGAGGCGATTGTTTGATATCTAAGAGCCGCGATAACTCACCCACTGAAGCCTCGCCATTTTTGAGTTGGCACAGCACCATGAGCCGGTCTGGATGTCCCAGCAGCTTCAACATGTCGGTCGCATTTTTCGCCGATGCCTGCATTTTTTTGAGATCCACGATGCGTCTTTCCTCTTAGCGGTTGCGTTACTTAAGAATTTTATAATATGCTACTTGGACACATGACGTGCCGCTCTGCAACAATAATAAGGACCGAGCATGAATAAACAAGCAGAACTTGATAGTTTACTACAAGATGTCGCCAAGTCAGGCGAAAATCTTACCGTCAGTGATCGTCGGGCCTTCCTCCGGAAAGGCGCAACTTTTCTAGGTGCCGCGACGGCCGCCGCTTTATCTGCGCCCTCTGTGCGGGCCGCAATGCCACCCACTGAGCCTGCTTACGGTAAAAGTCTTGGCAGTCCAGTACTGGCAAATCCCTATGGGATGCCATCAAAGTACGAAGCCCACGTTCAACGTCGTACGGTGGAATGGCTTACACCAGATCGTATTTCTTCGATCAGTTTCACGCCTTTAGCGGACCTAAAAGGCATTATTACCCCTAGTGGCGTGATGTTTGAGCGCTACCATTCGGGTCTTCCAGAGATCAATCCGCAGGAACATCATTTAATGATCCACGGTTTGGTTGAGCGCCCGATTATATTATCGATGGACGATCTGATGCGCTTCCCCTCAGTGAGCATGACGCGCTTTGTTGAATGCCCAGCTAATGGTGGAATGGAGTGGCGCGGTGCGCAAATGGATCGTCTGCAGTTTACCCACGGCATGCTCGGCTGCGCTGAATGGACCGGTGTACTGCTGTCGACCCTGCTGCAAGAAGTTGGAGTCAAGCCAGAGGGCAAGTGGATCCTAGCAGAGGGCGCTGATGGCTCACATATGAGTCGTAGTATTCCTTTAGAGAAAGCGCTCGATGACACTTTGGTCGTCTACGCGCAAAACGGCGAGGCCTTGCGCCCCGAGCAGGGTTATCCGGTGCGATTGGTGAATCCGGGTTGGGAGGGCAATACCTGTATTAAGTGGTTGCGTCGACTCGAAGTGGGCGATGCACCTTGGTATCACCGCGAGGAAACCTCGAAATACACGGATTTGATGCCAGATGGGCGTTCGCGCGAGTTTACTTTCGTGCAGGAGTGCAATTCGGTGGTGACCAATCCATGCCCCGAGAATCCGATGACTCGCCCGGGAAAGATCTGGGTAGAGGGTCTTGCATGGTCTGGTCGAGGCAAAATTAAACACGTCGACGTATCTTTCGACGGCGGAGTGACCTGGCGACAGGCTCGCTTTACCAGCGAAGTCTTTCCAAGGGCACTAACTCGCTTCGGTATTGATTGGGAGTGGAATGGTCAGACGGCGCTCGTGCAGAGTCGAGCAGTCGACGAGACCGGCTACGTGCAGCCAACGTATGCGCAACTGCGGGCTGCGCGCGGTGAAAATTCGATCTACCACAAGAATGCGATACATACATGGCAAGTGAATAAAGACGGGAGTGTGCGTAATGTTCAGATCTCGTAAGTGTAATGTCTTAGGTGCGGTCACTGTATTGGCATCACTGAGTCTTGCTCAATCGGTTTGGTCTGAACCTGGGGTTGGTCATTATGGCTATGGTCAGCCCGCAACCGAAGAGCAAATTGCTGGCTGGGATATCGATGTCCGCCCCGATGGTCTTGGCTTACCCGAGGGCAGTGGCAGCGTGGAAGATGGCGAGTGGATCTATGAAGCGAAATGTGCATCTTGTCACGGTACTTTTGGTGAGGGCGTCGACGGCTACCCTTCTCTGGCTGGTGGCGAAGGCTCGTTAACAGATGGGCGCCCACATAAAACAGTCGGCTCGTATTGGAACCACACCAGCACGGTGTGGGATTACATCAATCGTGCTATGCCCTATACCGCACCGCGCTCTTTGAACCCCGACGAAGTCTACGCACTGACCGCTTATGTTTTATTTTTGAATGACTTAATCGACTACGATTTTGTCATGGATGACAGCAATCTAGCGGAAGTGCGATTACCCAATGAGCCCAACTTTATCCCCGATCAACGACCCGATACGAACAACGAACGCTGTATGTCAGGGTGTAAAGATCCCGCTTCAGTGACACTGGTGTCGATTGGTCCTGAGCTCGTGATAGAAGAGCAGAGCATCGACGCTGTGATTGAAGTCGCGGCCGCAGGTGAGGCAGTTTATCAGCAGTACTGTCAGCTGTGTCATACCTCGGGTCTTGCCGGAGCTCCGAAAATCGGCGATGTGGTACAGTGGTCTACTCGATTGACCAAGGGTATCGATACCGTTTATCGGCATGCGATAGAAGGCTACCAAGGTGAAGTGGGGGTTATGCCAGCCAAAGGCGGTTTTGCTCAACTCACCGACGACGAAGTGAGAGCCTCGGTCGACTACATGGTTCAGGAGAGCCAATAATGAAATTTGCAATACGCACGCTGAGTGCGGCGATCATCCTAGCTACGTCGGTGCCAGTGCTGGCCCTTACGCTTGAAGAGCGCATTGCGAAGGGCTTCGAAGTGGCCGCAGACCGCAACGCGGGTAATTGTTTTGCCTGTCACGCAGCCGAAGGTGCAGAGCTGGCAGGGAATGGTGGGCCGCCATTTATTATGATGCAGATGCGTTTTCCGGATCGCGAGGTGTTAAAAACCCAAATTGCGGATCCCAGAATCCGCAATCCGAATACCAATATGCCACCTTACGGGGCGCATGATATTTTAACCGAGCAAGAACTTGAGTGGGTCGTTGATTACGTTCACTCGCTCTAACAATAATGGAGAAGACTATGACGACACAGTTATCACGACGCCGCCTGGTGCAGGGCTTACTCGCCGCCTCAGCATTGATGGCGATTCCTTTTAAAGCATTGGCGCGAGACGCAAGTGCGTTTCAGGCCAGCGATCTTGAAGTTGCTTTGCAAAAACTGTTCGGTGACAGCGCCATTCAGGCCTCTGACGCGATCGATTTAAACGTGCCGGAAATTGCCGAAGACGGCCGGTTTGTTAACGTCAAAGTGAAAACGGATTTACCTGACGTGAAGAGCGTCACGCTATTAGTAGAGGCAAATCCTAACCCACTGACGGCCCGTTTTATGATTCATGAGGGCATGCAAGCGGACATTACGACTCGGATTAAAATGGGTGGTAGCTCAAATGTTCACGCGGTAGTAGAGACGGCGCAAGGGGTTTTCTCTACTTTTAAGGAAGTTAAAGTAACGTTGGGCGGCTGCGGCGGTTAAATAAATAAGGAGTGACGACATGGCACAAGAGATTAAAGCGCGATTTCGCCGCAAAGGGGATGAGCTCACGGTTAAAATGATGTTGCCTCATCCGATGGAAACCGGTACCCGCAAAGACGAGCAAGACAACGTGATTCCGGCGCACTACATTGAAACAGTGAGCTGCACGGTCAATGGACGCCCGGTGCTAAATGCCGAATTTAGTGGTTCAGTATCGACCGATCCAATCTTGACGTTCTACGTGAATGGTGTCAAAGCGGGCGATGAAGTGACCGTAGCGTGGACCGATAACAAGGGCGAGTCGATGACTCGATCCGATACGCTCAAATAAGAATCACCTCAGGAGGGTTGTATGCGCTATTGGATGACCGCAGCTTTGACACTCACCGCAGCGAGTTGGGCGTTGGCAACCCCAGAACAAGACCGACTCGCCCTGGTGCATCAGGTAGAGTCACGCTTTCCAAACGTCAAGCGACAAGATCACATCAATGGCGCTTATGCGCTTGATGCTGCCAAGCGTGAGCAATGGATCGCGATGGAGGATTTTCCGCCCTACGAGTTCACTATCGAGGATGGTGAAACTCTGTGGTACGAGAGCTTCTCGAATCAGAAGTCTTATAGCGATTGCTTTGGCGACAGTACGGCCATCAAACAGCACTATCCCCGCTGGGATAAAGCTACCGCCGAGGTCGTAACACTCGACCTTGCAATCAATCAATGTCGCGAGGCCAACGGTGAAGAGCCGCTGGATTATATGGGTGAGGAAATGGCTGCACTCACCGCGTTTATTGCCTATGAATCTCGCGACGAGCTCATTGACATTGAAGTGCCTGATCAACCAGAGGCGCTTGCCGCCTATGAGGCGGGGAAAGCCTTTTACTATCAGCGTCGAGGTCAATTGAACTTTTCGTGCAGCTCATGCCATATCGATACTGCGGGAAATCTTTTGCGTGCGGAGCGTCTCAGTTCGACCTATGGGCACGTAACGCACTGGCCTGCCTATCGATTAAAGTGGAGTGCCGTGGGGCCTTTGCACAAGCGCTTTATGGAGTGCAATGACCAAGTCAAAGCCAAAGCGTTCGAACCGCAGAGCGCAGAGTACCGCAACTTGGA
>DOVB01000270.1:0-587 GCA_003520285.1 Halieaceae bacterium | reverse complement strand
GTACCTAAGGCATATGCTCAGTGCGAAACGGCATCTGAACTGCTCCAAGAGGGCCAGCAAGCCTATCAAGAAGTTGATGCCCTTGGATTTGCGTGGCGTGCTACGCAGGATCATCTTGATGCCGCTAAGGCCGAGATTGCTGCAGGGGACTGTGCACGGGCGAGCGAGAGTGCTCAAAGAGCGATTAAAACAGCCCGTGCTGCGATGCAGCAAGCGCTCACGGAACAGACCGCGTGGCAAGCCCGAGTGCCAACACTAAAATAGCAGGAGTGGGTATGAATCGACGTGAGTTTATCGATTTGCTGATGCGGTCGAGCGCGGCAATGAGTGCTGCCGGGCTGGGTCTTGGACTGACAGCACGAGCTTGGTCGAAGTCGGCTGCAGAGCTCTATCAGATCCCCTCATATGGCAGCGCACGATTGCTGCATATTACCGATACTCATGCTCAGCTAAAGCCTGTTTATTTCAGAGAACCGAACGTGAATCTGGGTTTGGGTTCGGCATTTAACCGTTGGCCACACAAGGTCGGTAAAAATCTATTGAGTGAACTGGGTGGTTTGGATCCTCTGCACTCTCATGCCCTAACG
>DOVB01000255.1 GCA_003520285.1 Halieaceae bacterium | reverse complement strand
GAGGATCAGCTGGTCGTGTTCTGTAGCCCTGCGCATCCTCTGGCCCCATCGGGTCGGTTAGCGGTATCCCAGATTGATGCGCAGCGCTGGATTCTGAGGGAGCCAGATTCAGGTGCTCGTCAAACCTTCAATAAGGCGCTCGATGGCGTGGGCTCACAGCGGCCGGTTTATCTCGAGTTCCGCCACAACGAGCAGATCAAGAAAGCCGTCGAATCTGGTCTTGGGATTGGTTGCTTGTCAGAGAAAGTTTTGCAGAGTCATTTTGATTCTGGCGCTCTGGTAGCGCTCGCGACGCCATTTGATACGCAGCTATCGCGGCGCTTTTATATCGCGACTTTAAGGCAGCGAGAATTGTCAGTCGGTGCTCAGGTGTGGCTGAATCTCTGTGAACAACTAACGCATGAACCCCCTTCTCTTTGAAGCCCATCTTTGGCGCTCATCACAATCTGAGGATGCTGGCACGGGTCGTCACAGGGTGAAGGTTCTCAAACGGGTTGTATCGAGGCACCAGCAGTAACACAATAACATCACTGATATTGCACGGTTGGTAGGAGTAGATGACCAAATTTTTGACCTCTCGATGGCTGCGCTGGACGCGTGACATCATTGTCGTGCTCGCCGCAGTGTGGGCAGTGAATGCTTGGCACACTCGAGATATGTTGAGTGGCAGTGAGGCAGAGCCTGGCTTTGCAGTCGTTAGCCTATCGTCCGAGGTGGTCACCATTCAGCCCGATGCGAACCGTCCGACCTTGCTCTATTTTTTCGCGCCATGGTGCGGAGTGTGCCGCGCGAGTATCGGGAATTTGGACTACATTGACTCTGATAAAGTGCAAGTGGCGGTCATTGCTCTGGATTACGCGAATCAAACCGAGGTGGAACAGTTCGTTGCCGAAGTCGGTTTAAAAGCGCCGGTTTATTTAGGCTCTAATCAGGTTAAAGAGCGATTTAAAGTCAGAGCTTATCCCAGCTATTACGTATTAGATGAGTCATTTAACGTCACCGGTCGAACCGTTGGCTATAGCACGGCTGCTGGTTTGTTACTCCGTACGCTCTGATACCGGTAGTCGACCACGGCAGTTATTAACCACCGTGATCTTGGGTATCCTGGCAAGAGGGGCGCAACGTGGGCGTGGCCTAATTGAGTCGGCTGGCTTAGTCGCTGGGGTCCGCCCGATACCAGATAGGCGAGGACCAAGCCCGCTCCTGAATCGTTTTGGCTAAGTCTGATCTGGGCGCTACGCCGTTTCTTATCGCATCCCAAGTTGACCAGCGACAGGTTGGATTCTCTAGAACGCGAACATAATAAAATGCTTCTTGCTCTGCCTTGAAGTCTGGATCCTGCCACACGGCCTTGAGCTCACTGGCTCCAGTGTTGGCGGATATGGAGCAGTCGGATAAGTCTACGGTGGCCCCATTGTCAGGACACCGGTGCGTCGTTGGATCTACGGTAAGCCCGTCGCTACATGCGACATCGTAAACCTGCTCTTGCGGCTCACCGTCAGCGATATAACCTTTGATGACCTGCAATCGCTGTAGTGGCGCTGCGAGCGTATCTTGCACCGCCCACACGATAAACTGAGGGCTATTGCCGGTGGCGGAGGCCTCGAGATCAGAACCCATGGTGACGCCGCGCTCATAGGCAGTTTCAACCATAGTGGGTGAATTGATTAGCGAAGCATCAACGTCATAGCCCGCGAAAAAACGGACCTTCATTCTAGGGCCAGATGTGGCGAAAGTTTCTTTGCGCCGAAAAGCGTCGTAAATTGCTTCTCTGGTATTTTCTTCCGCCCATACACCCGCGATGCCGCTGGCACTCCAAGTTTCGAATGATGAGCTGTGGATATAATCTTTGCCATCGACTTCCGTGAGTCGATCAGGATCTAGCCAGCGCAATAAAGTACCGTTCACGAATGAGGCTGGAATGGAGCCCCGATTTTCGGGCGTCCCGTCGAGTAGTCCCGCCTTCGAAAAGAAAGTCGATTCATCGTCTGAGTTGGCCGCAACATGTGTATCGCTCGCGCCGGCTAGGCCAAACTTGTAGGGATTGGCCCCCTGCGTTTCTTGCATCTTTAAACCACGGAGATAGGCGTCTCGAACATAACTACCGGGTTCTACGCTGGGTAAAGTGGTGGCAACCCGAAAGGGCATAATTTCGAAATTCGCCCACTCATCATTTTTTGATAATACTGGATGAGTATCAGAGGTCCCTTTAACTTGCGTCACTTCGACGATCGGTTCGTTGCGCATTCGCTGGCTCGCGTATTCCTCGTCCATAGGGTCTCCAGCCCAATCCGTTAGCATGAACATTTGGCCGTTGGAGCCATTGGAATTATGGGGAATGGCTAGGCTTTCGATACCTTGATCGCGGAGATTGTCCATCCAATCCCAAAGCCCTTCAGGGTTTTGGGAGTGAAAGCGAGAGAAGGGAACCGCGGGTAGACGATCGGTATCTTTAAAAATGACATTGCGATGCAAGTTGCCACGGTCGTCGGTTGAGGACGTGTACTCATAGGCCGCGAAAGTCGTAAATCTGCCAGGCAAATAGTGTTGGTCGGCCGCTTCTATCGCGTCTCGCCAGGCCGACTTAGTAATGGTTTCTGTCACTTCTGTATCGACGCGACCCGTAACGATATCGGCCAGTAAGGTCGGTATAAACGTTGCGAAAACTTGGCTCCGAGAGATCACACTCAGCTGACTAAAATTATCTGGCGCGTTGATGTTATGCAGGGGTTTGGCGACCGCGTAGTTTGAGAACACCGTTGAGGTATCTGCACCTGCTTGAACGACACCCATGAACATCGCGTGATCGGTGACCGCATAAAAGTCGAGCGGCTGTTGCAGCTGTACTTCATAGCCTGCGGGATGCTGCAAGGGCTGGCCCTTGGCGAAGTGATAGGCATCATAGGGTGTCGCAATCGTCCCGAAGGCGTATGCGTCGAAGCTATAGCCCGTGTGCACGTGCAGGTCGCCAAAATAGGCATTGCGATCCTTGTTGGGTTGCGGCTTGAGCGTCAGAATTTCTGGATTGATCGGCAGCAATTGATTGGGAATCGATCCGTCAGCACGCGATAAAGGACTATCGCTGTTCAAGTCGGGTGTGCCCTGACTACAGCCCCACAAAAGACCACTGAGAGCGATGAGAGTAAGTGTTCGACGAGGTGACAGGATCATAGTTTTTCTCTTACGTGATGGCGGTGCTTGAAGGGCGTCCCGCTCGTTATGGTTGGTCGTTATTGCTGGCCGTTGGGCGGCTCATGTTGGTGTTGATAGTCGCGCAAACAGAACATGAATTTTAGGATAAGTGATCTCGGCGCAGATGGCTAGGCGCCGCACTCGCTTTGGGGAGTCTCTGTTACACGCGCTCAACGAGCATTGCGGTGCCCGTACCGGCAGCACCGCTGGTAGCCACAATACCCGTCTTGAGATTTCGTCGCTCGAGTTCGTCTAACAGAGTTCCTAGCATCATGGCGCCAGTCGCGCCCATGGGGTGACCCAGTGCGATACAGCCACCATTCACGTTGTAATCAGATCGTGTCAGTCCGAGGCGCTGCTCCAATTTGAGACTGGTGGCAGCGAAGGCTTCGTGAATCTCAAATAGATCGATCTGATGAGGTTTCAAATTCAGTTTGCGAAGCAGTTCTGCGACCGCTTTGACGCAGCCACCAACAACTTCTAGCGGATCATCACAGGTAGTATGCACGTGCACGATGCGGGCGCGCGGCGCAACTCCCAACTGTTTTGCTGCTGCTTCACTACCAATCAGAACGACCGCGCCGCCGTCACACATGGCCGGTGAGTTACCTGCGGTGTGCATATGTCGAATCGTTTTATACTCGGGGTACTCGGCCAGCTGCAGGCCATCTGAACCGGCTGCGCCGAGTTGCTCGAAGGCCGGTGGAAGTGCACCCAGTGATTCGAGTGTGGTGCTGCCTCGCACGCACTCATCGTGCTGAATGGTCTGCTGGGTGTGATGATTCCAAATCGGGACGAGCGAGGTGTAATAGCCTGCGGCTTGCGCCGCGGAGGCTCGCTGCTGACTTAGCAGAGCTATCTCATCAACATCTTCGCGGCGACAGTTAAAACGAGTAGCAATAAAATCTGCGCCGACGCCCATCAGCAGAAAGCGATGTTTGAGGGCGA
>DOVB01000222.1 GCA_003520285.1 Halieaceae bacterium | reverse complement strand
ACTTTCCACTCTCTGCCGCATTGGGATAACCCAACAACTGTGGCAAGAATTGCAGTGCAGTCAAACCCAGCGCGGGGTTCGTCAGATCAGCCTGCGAGACCGCTGCAAACACCGCCTGTTGTAGTTAGACGCAACAACAAACACGTGCCGGAGTCACGTTAGAGCACGGCTTTCTTTGGACACATTGTGAGTCGTGTCACGCCGAGTACCTGATTGCGTTCAACTGCACCGAAAGTAGGCGCTTGAGGCGAGCATAGGGGCTTCTATCCCAGATCCGGGGTGCTGCGCATGGCCGAAAGCGCGGCCTTATTGATAGATGAAATCTTACCCGAAAAAGCTATGCGGCCGCTGTTGCTAAGCCCTCCATTTCAATTGCGCCTTCTGGTCGCCAGCAGGCCGGAGATCATGAGCCGAGTGCCTGGGCATCGTTTACCGCGTCATCGCAACGCATCTGATCAAGAAAACAGGTTACACTCACGAGGCAGAGAAGACCGGCGCCATCAACTCGATCCAGCACTTCGGCAAAGCACTAAACTCCAACATTCACTTGATGTGTATGGACGCATACATAAACGCCTCAGGCGCGTAAAATGCACAGGAGCGCCCCACATACTGTTTTTCGATGACATATACATAGCCAAAATCATGAGTTATTGACTTAGGTAAAGCGGGGCAGAGGGAACAGGTATGAAGTATTGGATGAACCTCCAACAGACACCAAATAATGAACCACGATGACCCGGACGCAACAGTTAAAGTGGGTATTCAAGGATATCCAGACCTGTAACGGCTACAGCGGCGCCATGAAAGTCATCGCCTATATCGAAGACTCTGTGACAATTAAGCAGAACCCGGGGCACCTGAAGCAGAGAGCCGAAATCAGACGGGGCGTTACCCGCAACCCGGAAACCGCCGGTTGCATCGCAATTGATCCTGTTTGACTTACGAGGTCGAAAGCAACTAGACCGACCGAGATCCTGCACTCACGTCATCGTCCCAAGGATTCGTCGCGTTGGTTGTTGAAAAAGGAGCCGTTAGTGGAAATGATTAGGGCAAGTTTTCAGAGTTGCGGGATCCCCCTCAGTCAGATTCGGGCTCGATCGCAGAGGTGCCGAGAGAGTCAACTGCGATCCAAAGCGGTTGACCTCAATTAGAAGAAGGGCTAAATTGTTGCATTGTGGCGCGTCCAAGTATGTGCGACTGAAAATTAAAATAATACCAATGACAAGGAGTACTCTATGCGCGCGACGAGTATTAGTATCATTCCCTTTTTAGCTTTTGCCCTCGCTCTCAACGTCCAAGCACAAGACACATTGGAAGAGGTCATCGTAACAGCGGCAAAACGCCAGCAAACATTGCAAGAAATACCTATCGCCGTGTCTGTGGTGAGTGCGGAATCGATTGAGCAGTCGCAAGTCTTAGACATCAAAGACCTGCAGACGCTTGTTCCCAGTTTACGGGTGACTCAGCTGCAGGGCAGCGCGCAAACAAACTTCATTATTCGGGGTTTTGGTAACGGCGCTAATAACCCTGGTATCGAGCCTTCCGTGGGTGTCTTTGTCGATGGGGTGTATCGCTCACGAGTGGGCAGTGCTCTGGCTGACTTACCTAAGGTTGAGCGCATAGAGGTGTTGCGTGGTCCGCAGAGCACACTTTTTGGTAAAAACGCGTCAGCTGGTGTCATCAGTGTGGTAACCGCCAAACCGGATATGGATGGCTTCATAGGTTCCATTGGCGGCACGGTGGGTAATTACAACCAAACGATTATTCGGGGCGATGTCACCGGTCCGCTGTCAGATACCGTTGGTTTCAGCTTGTTTGCCAGTGCTAACGAGCGCGATGGCTACTTCGATAACCTCACCACCGGCAACGCTTTCAACGAGCTCAATCGTTGGAACTTTCGCGGGCAGTTACTGTGGGCACCCTCCGACAAAGCCGAGATCCGTTTAATTGTCGACGCGGAAGAGATCGATGAAGTCTGTTGTGGCGTGGGTAATCTTGTTGACGGGCCCACCGGCAACCTTATTCGAGCATTGGGAGGCGACTTGATAGGGAATGACCCTTTTGCCTATGAGAACTATCAAGACTTTGATCCCGCTAATGTCATTGAGACCCAAGGCACATCGCTACACATCGACTATGCCTTCAGCAACTTCAGCGTGACCTCAATTACGGCGTTCCGCACCCTCGACCAGTTCCAATCCGGTGATGTCGATTTCACCAGTGCCAAGCTTGTTAGCCCCAACGCGGCAGACACACGTGATACCCAAATCGACACCTTCACCCAGGAACTGCGACTCACCTCAACGGGTGATGGCCCGCTGCAATGGATGGTGGGTGCATTCTATTTTAATGAGGAGGTAACAAACGACGAAACCTTCGGACTCGGTCGCGCATTCCGTCCCTATGTCGATGGACTGCTGGCAGCGGCGGGCTCGCCGGTTGATCTGGCGTTTGTTGAAGGCGCGTTAGGTTTACCCGTTGGCACATTTTACGCTGAAGGAACGGGCAACCTACTGGAAAACTACGCGCTTGACGACGAGACGCTGTCATTGTTTGCGCAGTTTGACGTTGATCTTACTGATGCACTCACGCTTACCGTGGGGGCTAACTACACAACGTCAGAGAAAGAAGCCTCAGCGGACGTAATCAACAACAATTTATTTGGCACCCTACCACTGGCGGCCATAGGGCTTGGTGGTCTTGAAGCAGCTCAATTCCTCCCCCCCTTCGTCAGCTACCCCAACTCAGTAGAAGACGGTAAGAGTGATGACAGCAAAAGCACGTACAGCGTTCGTCTAGCCTACGATCTATCACCGAACGTCAGCGTCTACGGCGGTGTCAGCACAGGCTTCAAAGCGACGTCTTGGAACCTTTCGCAGGATACCGGTCCTATCGCAGCCGACTTAGCCGCGTTACTAGCAGCCGGTGACCAGGCGTTGCCTGCACTGCCAGCCTTGGGTTTACCACCAGGCGTGTCTAATTACCCCGGTGCATCAGACCCCGCAACTCGCATTGCAGGGCCCGAGGAATCGACCGTTTATGAGGTGGGCTTAAAGGGCGAATGGGATACCTTTGCCATCAACCTTGCCGTCTTCGACCAGGAGATCGAGGGCTTCCAATCGAATATCTTCTCGGGTACCGGATTCAATCTGGCTAATGCGGGTAAGCAATCGACCGAGGGCTTGGAGCTAGATGCCACGTGGATACCCGTTGAGGGGCTGCGCATTGGCTTTGCAGGCACATGGCTAGACCCGCTCTATGACGATTTCCAAGATGCACTGGGACCAAATGGACTTACCGACCTATCGGGCCAACAGCCTGCTGGCATCCCCGAGTTTTCGGCCAACACCAACGTGACCTACAAGTTCGCCATTGGTGACATCTATAGCTATGTCCGTGTCGAGCACGTGTACGAGGAAGACGTGCAGGTAGTGGATAACCTACCGTCATCCGTTGCTTCACGGGAAATCAATATGTTCAACGCCAGCGCCGGCTTTAAGCTCAGCAACGGCCTAGACTTCAACCTGTGGGGTCGTAACCTGAACAATGATAAATACCTGCTCTCAGCATTCCCTTCAGTGGCACAAGCCGGAAGCCTCAGCGGCTACCCCAATCAGCCTCGCACGTATGGCCTCACGGTGAAGTACAACTTTGAATAAATCAACCTAACGTGCGTTGGAGTACGTTCTCGAAAGGCGCCCTCAGGGCGCCTTTCTATCACCCAAACGGTGTTCAAAAGACGAGTCGATATCCTCGCCGGCAAACCAATGTTTGAAACGCCAGAATTCCCCAGCTGCTCGGATGACGCATATGTAAAGACCTTGCTATCATGTCATCGATAGTTTTTTGCTTGAAACTTTTCGAAAAGTAGAGTCGCATTTGTTAGAGGCTTTATTTAAGGACAAGGCGTCCTAGAAATAAACGTCATCAAGCGCCAAATTATGTCTCGATGCGCCACTGGATGTCATAAATCCGAGGGGACCTGGATAAGCTTTTAACGATAAAAAGACCTAAGTAAAGAGCTTTGCGAAGTTGTCCAGACATAAGTGGGCTACTGTTTGATGGAGGCGGCGGAAAATGCAACGCATAGCGCTTTTAATCGGGTATTTATCATAGCGTGACCCCTTCAATGACACCTTGTGGTTTATCGTTATTAACTCGGATTTGTCATCCAGTAGCCCAACTAGTGTAACGCCTAAGCCTCCCAATTGGGTAGTGAAGCGCACAGTCACGTAAAAATTACCGTAATTTGTGGGCAAACATGCCTTAAGGTCCAGGCTAGACGGTTCTCATGGCGCCCCATGACGTTGTACACTGCAGCGATGGCGCACGGCACATTGCCGCAGGATTTTCTATGAGTACAGACTATCAGTTCGATGAACGTTTAAGTGCGCTCGACGAGATCATGTTGCGTGCAGAGCAAAATCCCAGAACACGCAACTGGGTTTTATCGCTCATGATTCTAGAAAAAAAACCAACTAAAGCGAGACTCCTCGAGCAACTCGAACGGGCGAGCCGAGACTTCATTCGGCTTCGACAAGTCGCAACACCGGCACCGACACCCTTGGGCTTTGCCCGCTGGCAAGCGAGCGACTCATTCAATGTAAACGATCATTTTCAAAACATTGCGATGCCAAAGGGCAGTTCGTTTCAAGATTTACTCGCGCTCACCAGCACATTTCTGAACAAACCTGGCGATCTGAGCAAACCTTTATGGGACTCAATGCTGATTGACAATATCCAGCACCCTGCCGGTACGACCGCTTTTGTATTCCGCATGCACCACGCGGTGGCCGATGGCGTCGGTGCGGTTCAGCTGTTCCTATCGCTCTTTGACACCGAGCCCACTGGCCGGCGCGACTTTGCCGACCTGCCAGTCTCGAAGCGAAAATCTTGGTTACAGCGTGTTTCTGCGGATATCCAAGACTCACTACCAGCAGTCCGAAAAGTGTCTGAAATCGCACTTCAAACCACCCTCGCCCATATTAAAGCGCCCATTCAAAGCCTGATTGACGATAAGCATTTGCTCGACTCGATTCAGCGTTTGTATGGACCAACGCAAGCAACAGCATCGCCACTACTTGCGCAGCGGAGTCTAGCACGAGGCTTATTGGCCTGGGACTTCGAGTTCAACCCCTTCAAGCGTGCCCTTAAACAGCTTGGATGGTCAGTCAATGAAGGCTACCTGACCGCACTCACACTGGGTCTAAAAGACTATCATGAGCAGTTGCACTGCCCAGTCGATAGTTTGCCTATCACGATCCCCGTCAATATTCGACAAGGTGGCGCGAGTGAGCAAAGCGCTGGCAACCACATTGCGCCCGCAAAAATCATTCTGCCCATTGCCCTGAGTGACCCACATGAGATCGCTGACTCGATCTCGAATCAAGTCAGAAATGCCATCCAAGAACCCGCGCTGCGGCTGATGGACTGGCTCGCACCGACAGTTAAAGGCGCGCCCCAGTTTGTGGTCGACCGAATAGCTGATAGCATGGCTCAAGTTGACGTGCAAGCGAGTAACGTTCCGGGCTATCCGTTCGCACCCTATTTAGCGGGCAGTAAAATTACGCGCTCCTATCCTTTTGCACCTCTGCCCGGGGTGGCGCTGATGGTCGCGCTCTACACCCAGAGCAACATTGCGCACATCGGCATTCAGCTAGACCGAGCCTCAATTGATGAACCAGATAGACTCGAGGCCTGTCTGAAACAGGGCTTTGAGCAGATAACAGCGCTTGGTCACAAGTCTTAAGCGGGGATTTCGAGCGTATTCTCGACCTTGGTGCCCTGCCCAATCATTTCATCATAGGCGCTCGCGTGAACGAGCCGGTACTCGAGGACCTGGCAGGTGCTGAATACCCGCTTAATAGACTCCGCAGAGGGGCGTCGAATCGATGTCCCGTTCTCGATCAGCAAGTGATCTTGACCTGCGATATGCACTCGCGCGGTATATAAAGACGGCATCAAAGACAAAATAGTCACACAGTCGATCGTCAGGTCGGGGTTCAGGTCGGCTAT
>DOVB01000261.1 GCA_003520285.1 Halieaceae bacterium | reverse complement strand
CCTACATCGCAGATTTTCCAACTCCCGGCTTAATCGGCAGAGACGATGTTATTCTAATGCCGCATATTGGCGCATCGACAGCCGAAGCAGAGGATAACTGCGCCGTGATGGCTGCGGATCAGATCAAAGATTTTTTAGAGAATGGCAATATTAAAAACTCTGTTAATTTCCCGTCTGTTTACCTTGAGCGCACGCCAGGCTGTCGAATCGCTGTGACCAATATTAATGTGCCTAAAATTTTAGGTAGCGTGCTCGCGGTTTTGGCGGATGCTGACATTAATGTCGCCGACATGCTCAATAAGAGCCGCGGTGAGTTGGCCTATAACCTGATTGATATGGAAACCTGCCCGTCGGACGATACCCTCGACGTACTTCGTGCCCTCGAGGGCGTCATCAATGTTCGTTTAGTGGGTCCAACGGACTAGTCGTCGGTGACTGGGTTTTACGACCGACTCCATCGCCAAGTAAAAGGGGGCAAAGCGCCCCCAGTTTCTGAATGGTCGCCACAGCTCAGTGGCGATATCGATATCGTGATCGACGCCAATGGAAACTGGTTCCATGAGGGGTCGAAGATTCAACGTGCGGCCCTGGTGGCATTGTTCGCTAAGATACTCAGGCGAGAACACGATGGAGAGTACTATCTTGTCACGCCCGTCGAGAAGTGGCGTATTCGAGTCGAGGGCCATGCCCTCATTGTTGACACCATCACCCACGATGCCAATGGCGCACAACCTGTTTGGATTGCTGAGGTGAATAACGGTCTCAGTTATCCCATCTCTGAGAACTACCCATTGCGATTGGATGAGCGTGGTCAGGGGGCTTATATGGGTCTCCCTAACGGCCTTACTGCGCGGCTCTCACGGAATGCTTGGTACCATCTTTGCGACAGTGCCTACGAGTTTAATGGTAGCGTTGTTGTAGAGAGCGCAGGTACAGTGTTTCGGCTCAGCTAGCGGCCCAGATATCGGCCACTAGCTGAATTGAGTGGCCTACATATTGGGATAGTTTGGTCCGCCGAAACCCTCGGGAGTCACCCAGTTAATATTCTGTGATGGGTCCTTGATATCGCACGTTTTGCAGTGAACACAGTTTTGAGCGTTGATCTGAAAACGGGGTCCGCCCGCGTCTTCTACGATCTCATAAACTCCTGCTGGACAGTAGCGCTGAGCTGGCTCATCGTACAGCGGCAGATTCTTTGATATCGGAATCGTCGCGTCTGCCAAACGTAAATGACAGGGCTGATCTTCTTCGTGGTTCGTATTGGATAAGAAAACCGAGCTTAGGCGATCGAACGTGAGCACGTTATCGGGTTTATCGTAGCTGATTTTGCGGCAGTCGGCTGCTGGCTTCATGGCGGCATGATCCGGTACGGTATCGTGCAGGGTAAAAGGCAGTCTGCCTCGGAATATTGTCTGGTCGATCCAGACCAGGCCGGCACCTACAAGGCCTTTGAACTTGTGCATCAGGCCGCCAAAATTGCGCGTGGTGTAGTGCTCATCGTAAAGCCATGACTGCTTCAGCTCGTCATCAAACTGCACAAGATCGGCACTAGCCTCGGCTGCTACCAACGCGCCGAAGACGGTTTCTGCCGCGATCATTCCGCTCTTCATTGCGGTGTGATTGCCCTTGATCTTAACGGCATTGAGCGTTCCTGCATCGCAGCCGATCACTAAACCCCCTGGGAAATGCATTTTCGGTAGCGAGTTCAGGCCGCCCTTGGCAATGGCACGCGCGCCGTAAGCGATTCGGGTTCCACCTTGCAGATACTTCGCTGTTTCAGGGTGCTTCTTCCAGCGCTGGAATTCTTCAAATGGGCTGACGTGCGGATTGCTGTAGTTCAGATCTGTGATCAAGCCAATATAGACTTGGTTATTGTCGGCATGATACAGGAAGGCGCCACCGCTCGAACCGGACTCCGCTAGTGGCCATCCTAGACCGTGGATGACAGTGCCCTCAGTGTGCTGTTCTGCCGGGATCTCCCAAATTTCCTTAATACCTATGCCGTAATGCTGGGGATCTTTTCCGCTATTTAAATCGAAGCGCTCAATCAACTGCTTACCCAGGTGGCCACGGCAACCTTCGGCAAACAGAGTATATTTAGCGTGCAGTTCCATACTGGGTACGTAGCTGTCTTTCTGTTCACCCTCAGCAGAAACACCCATCTCTCCTGTGGCGATACCTTTAACTGCGCCATTATCGTGGTAGAGGATTTCGGCGGCCGCGAACCCGGGGTAGATTTCTACGCCTAAGCCTTCTGCTTGCTCAGCCAGCCAGCGACACACGTTCGCCATCGAAACAATGTAATTGCCGTCGTTATGGGTTGGTTTCGGCACGGCAAACCCTGGAAGTTTGACTGCGCCGCCTTTGGAGGTGTAATAGTAGAAAATATCTTCGGTAACGGCTGTGGTGATGGGTGCATTACGATCCTGCCAGTCAGGGAACAACTCATTGAGTGCTCTAGGTTCTAATACCGCGCCTGA
This sequence comes from Halieaceae bacterium, assembly GCA_003520285.1. Classification (GTDB taxonomy): domain Bacteria; phylum Pseudomonadota; class Gammaproteobacteria; order Pseudomonadales; family Halieaceae; genus Aequoribacter. Next base: position 527 of record DOVB01000261.1, on the reverse strand, counting down.
CAAGATATGTGCGCCGACCTCGGAGCCTTTCTCGACCACGCAAACACTGATCTCGGAATTAGACTCGTTCGCTAACTGCATTAACCGGCAAGCTGCACTTAGCCCGCTTGGGCCAGCTCCAACAATAACGACGTCAAACTCCATTGATTCGCGTTCCATAACTCGTCCTCTATGCCTGGTACTCAGGGTGTGTTTTTTGTGTCAGATAGATTAAAATACCGAAAGTTCGATTATATCGACTTGAAGCACGAAATACAGCGCCTATCAATTGCATTTGGGTAAACATAAGGTGCGCTGGGTTGACCTTTAACCAGTGAAACGGCATTCTACCTGCCCGTAACGGATCGCGGCTAGGCCGCGGTTTCTGTCATTAACACAACATATACCGGAGAATCCATGAAGGTTCTTGTCGCAGTGAAGCGCGTTGTCGACTACAACGTGAAAGTCCGAGCTAAAGGCGATGGTTCAGATGTCGATTTGAACAACGTCAAAATGGCAATCAACCCATTCTGTGAAATCGCTGTTGA
>DOVB01000068.1 GCA_003520285.1 Halieaceae bacterium | reverse complement strand
AAATACCGGTTTGACCCACTCAAAAAGACAGGCTAAGGAGCGTTATGGCATCCATTTTAATGGTGCGCCACGGGCAGGCGTCGTTCGGGGCTGAAGACTACGATCAGTTGTCGCCATTGGGTCAAAGGCAAGCGGACTTGATGGGGGAGTACTTCAATAAATCCGGACTTCAGTTTGATGCGGTCTACTCAGGGCAACTCAAGCGACAAAAAGAGACTGCAGAGCGTGTTATTGCGCATCAAGCGCGTTCTCTAGAGCATCATATTGACCCTCGTTTTGATGAAGTCCGCAACGATGAACAAGTGAAAATTTTGTTGCCCGCATTGATGCAGAGCGATCCGCGTCTGGCTGCAATTATGGAGCGCGCTCAGGGTGATAGCAAAGCCTACCAGAAAATTATCGAAGCCGTTTTTACGGACTGGGTGACGCGATCTGATCCTTATCCTGGTATACAGAGCTGGCAGGAGTATTCGAGTGGGGTTAAATCGGCGTTAGATGAGTTGATGGCAACTCAGGGGTCGGGTAAGACCATCGGTGTGTTCACCTCGGGTGGCACGATAGCCACAGCAACATCAATCGTTTTGGGCGTTGCAGCTGATCAAGTCTATCGGTTTTACGAGCCTGTAATTAATTGCTCGGTGACGCAGTTCTTTTACTCGGGCAATAAAATTTCATTGAGTCATTTTAATGATCACTCCGTGCTCCGTATGCTCAGTGCTGAGCTGAACGAAGACTTGGTGAGCTATCGATGATTGAACTTTTTCTGGTTAGGCACGGTGAGGCAGCACAGGCCTGGGGTCAGCATGAAGATCCCGAGCTGAGTTCACTGGGTTGCTCGCAAGCGAGGCAAGCAGCAGTCGCTGTTGATGCGGCAGCCCCAAAAGAGCTGGTATTGGTGTCGAGCCCCAAGGTGAGAGCTCAGCAGACGGCGGAGCCCCTGGCAGAGTTGAGAAGCGCCCCGGTCGTTGTTCAACCTGCTTTTCGAGAAGTGCCTAGCATGACTGATTTGGCGACACGACAAGCATGGTTGCAAAATCTGATGCGAAGCCATTGGAGTGAAATTAATGACGCCGCTGTTCTTGAATGGCGCGCGCAAATCTTGAGTAACGTCGCCGCGATTGGGCATCATACGGCCGTCTTTACCCATTTCATGGTCCTCAACGTGATTGTTGGGCATATTCGAGGGTGTGACAAAGTGCTCCAGTTTTGGCCTGATAATGCCTCAGTGACACGTTGCCGAGTGATTGATTCAGAGCTGGTGCTGGTGAGTCTGGGCGCCCAAATGGACACCCAAATCAATTAGTCAGATTTTTTGGGACGCACGCGAAGTAAACTTTCCTGAACCGATGACGCGATCAGGGTCCCGTCTTTTGAGTAAAAACTACCTCGACTGAATCCTCGATTGCCGAATGCGCTCGGGCTATCCATGTCTGCTAAGATGTAGTCATCGGCGCGAAAGGGTCGATGAAACCATAACCCATGATCCAGACTTGCCGCTTGAACGCTATCAGAGGCAGGTGAAATTGGATGAGGGTACATGGCCGTTCCTAGCAGGCCATAGTCTGATATGTAGGCGAGTAGAACCTGATGCAATCGAAGATCATCGGGGAGCGTTTGCTTTACCCTAAACCAGAACTGCTGATGCGGTTCCATGGGCTCTGGATTTAAATAATCTCTACGATGTACATTGCGACGCTCGACTGGGAAGTAGCTTGGCGGTCGCATAAACTCAAGTAGTCTGTCCGCATTGCGCTCCCAATACTCTTCGTCGGTTTCGATCGTCTCAGGTACCGGTGCTTCGGGCATTGGCATATGATGTGTGAATCCGACTTCTTCTTGGTGAAATGAAGCCGACATATTAAAGATCGGGATACCATCTTGTTTGGCGATAATGCGCCGGGTGGTGAAACTACCTCCATCGCGGATTGGATCAACCTCAAATAGAATCTGTTTCGTGGGATCGCCAGGGCGCAAGAAATAGGCGTGAAGTGAATGCGCGAGCCTGTCTTCACTGACGGTTCTGGAGGCTGCATTCAGGCATTGTGCGAGCACTTGGCCGCCAAAAATTCGTGAAGGGCTTTTGGGGCTTTTGCCAACGAAGACGTATCGATCTATCTGCTCTACCTGCAAATAGTCGAGAAGTTTGTCAATATTCATGGTGTTCCTTAGGTGTTTGCTAGGCCATCAATCAAGGGGTCAAAGTATTCGATGGCTGTTTGGTTAATGTCGTCAATAGGTCGCCATGCACGGAGCTCCATAGCGGCGTTAACAGCGCCAGCGATGAGATTCTCAGCGACCAAGGTATTAATATTGCGAATGCTATGGTCCTTAATGCCGAGTTCTAAGCAATCGCGCATTTTTCGATTGGCTGCTCGGGTGCGCCTTAGGATCGGCTTCCGGTGCTCCTCCGTCAACGCCGTAATCGTGTTGTAGCGCATGAGTGGACCTTCTTCCGAGTTCTGCAACCAAAATTGCTGGTAGCAGGCATGCACAACCTTATCGAGCCCATTGAGAGGTTTCTCTGACAACCGTTTTGATAGGTCTTCTACCAAATCCAACGAGTGTTGGTAGCATTGATACAAGAGCTCGTCTTTCGACTTGATATGGTAGTAGAAAGCACCTTTCGAAACATTGAGAAACTCAGCAATCTCGTCGAGGGAGGTCCCACTGAAACCTTTACGATTAAAGAATCGAGTGCCAGCTTTCAAAAACGCTTCTTGCTTGAGTTTGTTTTGGGCATCTCGGTCGAAGCCAGCCCGTGACACAGGCGTGAGCTCTGCATAGCGATAGTCTGGAGCGGAACGGCTATGGGTATTGGCGACTCCGTGAAGAAGGATAGACGCTGCGGCTTCGGCGAGCTCGGGTATCTCGTCATTGGGAACGGGTTCAAGCCAATAAAAGCTCCAATCCAAAGCTCCGATGATGGCGCGCGTCGCGGTGGTAGTGCGCACGGGACGAAACTCACCCTGATCAATCCCTGCTTGAATGATGTCACGCAAGGCTTTGAACATGGTGATATAGGACTGTTCTATCGAAGTTCGTTTCTCGGCCTTTAACGAGGCGATTTCAAGAAGTGCGGCGACATGATTGCCTTCCCCCTGTTTCGCCTGCCGAATGGCCTCGAAATGCGATGCAATATAGGCCTTTATTTG
>DOVB01000072.1 GCA_003520285.1 Halieaceae bacterium | reverse complement strand
GAACCCGCGCGAGGTATTCATGCTACCGGCGGTGCCACTTTTCGGATCACAGAGCGTGCTGGCTGGGGTAATGCCATGTATCACCTGCTAACGAGTGATGTGTTTGATGCGCAAGAGGCTTACCGAATTGGTCTGGTGCAGGAAGTCGTTCCGGCTGGGCAGGAGTATGATCGTGCCTTGGAATTGGCCCAGCATATCGCAAATACTCAGGCACCACTTGCCATACAAGCAACCAAGGCGAGTGCTCGACGATATTTACACGAAGGTGTGCAGTCGTGTATCGAGGCGCTAGATACCGTGCAGGCCGAGCTGATGTTGAGCGAGGATGCGCAAGAGGGTGTTCGCTCATTTGTAGAGCGACGGCAAGCCTCGTTTCAAGGGCGCTAACGCGCCGGTTTTGGGGCGATGTGTTGCACTCCCAATCAGCTGGGTTACACTCAGTGGCCACTATTTAAAATAGAGAGAACACGATGCGGATTACAGGATTATTGTTGTGGTGCTTGTTAGCGGTCAGTGGGGCGTTTGGCTCCAATGAAGCCTTCGATCGGCTCGAGTTTTACAAGTATCTGCATACTCATCCTGAGCTCTCTTTTCAAGAAGAACAAACCGCTAAGCTGTTAGCCAAAACTTGGCGAGATGCTGGATTTGAGGTCACTGAGGGAATCGGTGGATACGGTGTGGTTGGTCTGCTCAGAAACGGGGATGGGCCAACTTTAATGTTGCGGATGGATACTGATGGCCTGCCAGTAGAGGAACAAACTGGCCTTCCATACGCCAGCCGCGCCCGTGCAGTTGAACAGAATGGTCAAGAAGTTAGCGTCATGCATGCTTGTGGCCATGACGTGCATATGACTGTGGGTACCGAGACAGCACTTAACTTGATACAACGGCGAGACGCTTGGCAAGGCACCTTGATGATTATTGCCCAGCCAGCCGAGGAGCGAGGCGCAGGTGCTCGGGCCATGCTGAATGATGGTTTGTTCGAGCGATTTGCCAGGCCAGACTTCAATTTATCGCTGCACACATTAGCAACGCTACCGGCGGGGCAGATTGGTTATGTTTCTGGCTGGATGATGGCCAACGTTGATTCGGTCGATATCCGTTTGAAGGGAGTCGGTGGACATGGCGCATACCCGCATAATGCTAAGGATCCTATTGTGCTCGCGGCATCCATTATCATGGATTTACAGACACTGGTATCCCGCGAGATCCATCCCGTGGAGCCAGGCGTTGTGACGGTGGGCTCTATTCATGCCGGAACGAAGCACAATATTATTCCAGACAGTGCTGTGATGCAGCTCACCGTGCGCTCATATTCTGATGCGACACGTGACACTTTATTACGGGGAATCGAGAGAATCACCCTGAAGAACGCCGAGGCTATGGGTTTTGATGGCGATTTATCTCCTGTGGTCGAGGTGAAAGATGAATATACACCCGCACTTTGGAATGATCCCGCTTTGGTTGAACGAAGTGTAGCTGTGATGAAGACCGCAATAGGAGATACCAACGTCATCCCTGTGACGAAAGAGATGGGTGGCGAAGATTTTGCCCGCTACGGGCGCACGGCAGAGAAGATTCCGAGCTTCATGATCCGACTTGGTGTCGTGCCTGAGCCATTGTGGGAGTCTTATCAGCGGGGAGAGGCTAGCTTGCCTTCACTGCATTCACCGTTCTTCGCACCGGATCCCGAGCGCTCTATTGAGACTGGCGTCAAAGCTATGACCGCGATGGCTCTTGATTTATTGCAGCCGCAGCAGTAATAGATCGGAGTTAGATCTTCGGGGCTTAACACTTTGTGCGCCGGCAAAGCCCCGAAGAGTCGTTATTTGTGGTCTGCATTACCGAGTGCATAGTGCTATGATGCGCGCGTTGCGCAGATGCGCCCGCGTTTACTGAGACTCCCGTGACCCAGCAAGCCTTTGCAAGCCTTCCCTTTCCCGCATCTTTGCTCGATAAGCTTGAGCAGATGGGTTATCGGAGCATGACACCCATTCAGAGTGCCTCGCTACCTGTGAGTCTCGCAGGTAAGGATTTGATCGCTCAAGCTAACACGGGAAGCGGAAAAACCGCTGCGTTTGGATTAGCACTGTTATCTAAACTCAACCCTCGATTTTTCGGAACTCAGGCACTGGTATTATGTCCGACGCGCGAGTTGGCAACACAGGTGGCTCAAGAGCTGAGAAAACTGGCCAGTTACCAGCAGAATATCAAAGTGGTGGTGCTTTGTGGTGGGCAGGGGATAGGGCCACAGATTGGATCTTTGGAGCATGGCGCGCACATTGTGGTGGGAACGCCCGGGCGTATTCAAGACCATCTTAACAAGAACACCTTGACCTTATCGGACGTGCAGACGGTGGTGCTTGATGAAGCTGACCGTATGCTCGAGATGGGTTTTGTTGATGCGATTGATTCGATTCTATCGGTGACCCCATCGACGCGGCAAACGCTTCTGTTTTCGGCAACGTATCCCCCTGATATCGAGCGTCTCAGCCAGCAATATCAATCTAATCCCGTGCGGGTTACGGTAGCGGCAGAGAGTGATGAAGGTACGATTGAGGAGCGTTTGTTTGAAGTGACGCGCGATTCGAAAGGCGCCGCGCTATTGGCAATTATCCGTCATTTCCGACCGGAGTCGAGCGTTCTTTTTTGTAATACCAAGCAAAGCGTTCGCGAAACGGTTGAGTTGTTAAGATCCGCGGGGGTGAGTGCCGATGCGCTGCACGGTGATATGGAGCAACGCGATCGCGATCAGGTGTTAGTGAGATTCAAGCAAAAGAGCATGCAAATTTTGGTGGCATCCGATGTTGCCGCTAGGGGCTTAGATGTTGATGATCTGTCGCTGGTGATCAACGTCGATATGCCACGTGATGTCGATGTTTACACACATCGCATTGGGCGCACTGGTCGAGCGGGGAAGTCTGGGTTGGCCGCGAGTTTAGTGGAACGGTCCGAGCAGTACAAAGTGGATCAGATTGGTACTCAGTTACAACGCAAGCTGCATCTTGAATCATGGCAGGCACTCCCTGTGAGTGACCAAGCTCTCGCAGGTCCCTCTCATCGCACGGTGGCTGTGAACTTGGGGCGACGTCAAAAGATTAGACCTGGGGATCTGGTAGGGGCTTTCGTCAATCAGTTACAGGTTCCTGCCGAGGCTCTGGGCAATATCACTGTGTCAGATAATCAGTCGTTCGTGGCCATTGCGGCCGACTCCATTTCTAAAAATCTGCAGCCGGTCGGTGACCTGAAGATCAAGGGCCGCAGTGCTCGTGTCCGCGTGCTTCGCTAAGATAAATCTGCAACTCGGCTGCAAAGATCGCAAAGATGTCGAACCTCCGGTTCTCGTCCGGCGCTGAATTCTGTGTGGTATTGAGCTGCAGTGCTGTTCTACTGAATGAGTGTTTGTCATGGTACCGGAGGCCGGATTGATGTTAACGGCGCTGCCTTCGCCGTTAACAGTTGCTTTGCAACCGCCCTCGCTTCGCGAGTGCGCCCACTTTGCTCCTTATGGTCGCAAAGATGTCGAACCTCCGGTTCTCGTCCGGCGCTGAATTCTGTGTGGTATTGAGCTGCAGTGCTGTTCTACTGTATGAGCGTTTATCATGGTACCGGAGGCCGGACTCGAACCGGCACGCTTTTAAGGGCATCGGATTTTGAATCCGACGTGTCTACCAATTTCACCACTCCGGCATAGAGGGGATCTGCGAGCACGTGTCGCAGGGCGCGGATTATAGCAAGGCGCATCGAAAGTGCAATCATTGCCGTCTCGTTTCTGCTGAGTTCAAGCAAAAGTTGGCGCATGGTGCTAATCGAGGGTAAACTGCGCGCCCGCGTCAGCGCACCCGCTTGGCGTTTTATTCTGAGTACCTAGAGAGAAAAGATTATGGCAATACTGGTAAAGAAAACTGCAGCACACAAAATATTCAAGCGTAAAGATGGTCGTTACTCGGTCACTACGCTCAAAGGTTTGGCTGTTAACGGTGATGAAAAAGCAGAGATTTTGCTGGCAGAGGGTTTGATTCAAGTAAACTTAGCAGCGAAGGCACCTGTTGAGGAAGCTCCCGTTGAAGAGGCTCCTGTAGAAGA
>DOVB01000163.1 GCA_003520285.1 Halieaceae bacterium | reverse complement strand
AAAAAAACAGGGGGTTTTTAGACTAGCGGTGTCTCAATTAGATTAAGCTGACAATGAGTTCGGTGCGACGAAATGCCCGAGGGTAAAATTTATGCCTAGTCGAGATACACCAGTCTCTCCTATCACGCGCGCGTTTGTTGCAGGCAAAGCCGCTTTAATGCGCTACGTAGGACGATTAAACAACACGGTCGATATTGAGGACGTGGTTCAAGAGGCTTATCTGCGGGCCTTCAAAAAAGAACACTCGGAGCCCATTGAGAACCCCAATGCCTATCTGTTTGAAGTGGCCAGAAATGTAACTTTAAATATTGCCCGTTCGGCCAGTCGTCGGCCGACTGACTACCTTGATGACATAGATGAGATAGACACCACAGCATCAGCAAACACTGTGTACGATAAATTGGTGGCAGAAGAGCTTATCGGCCTTCATTGCGCCGCCATCGCAACCTTACCTAAACGTTGTCGAGAAGTGTATGCACTAAAAAAAATCTACGGCTATACTCGCTCAGAAATCAGTGCCAAGCTGGGTATATCAATCAGTACTGTCGACGGTCACCTAACCAGAGGCTACGCGCACTGCGACGACTATCTGCGTCGCAAAATCACACCGAACCTATCCAGTGCCCGAGTACCCACTGGCTCGAAAAATCGGAGGATACTCTAACGTGAGCAATATTAAACCCTTCAAAAATCGCGATGTCATTCGACGCGAAGCTCGCGACTGGGTTCTTAAGTTTAACCAAGAACGTCAGCCCTCAGCTCAAGAGATTGAAGCTCTCAAGCTATGGGTTAATCAAAGTCCTGAGCACCTACTGCAGTTAAAAGAGGCGGAGGCCAATTGGTGCGATGCAGACTTACTCGCAATACTAAAGGTATCCGTCGATCGCAAAAAGTCAGCTCGCCGTCGAACTAGGCTAGCATCGGGATTTGTGGCTGCGGCTTGTACTGTCGTTTTATTAATTTTTAGCCCCATAGGGGTGCTGAATCATTGGAACAGTGACCCTTCATATGTTGAAACAAAAATTGGAGAGGTGCGAACCATCGCCCTGGACGACGGCTCGATCGTTCAGCTAGACACTAACTCGGCAATATCAGTGCGTTACACCGAGCAACAAAGACACATAGATCTTGTGCGAGGAAAGGCCTATTTTGATGTCGAGACAGACCCCCAAAAACCCTTCGAGGTCTATACACTATTCGGCAAAGTCAAAGCCGTGGGGACCGCCTTTGCGGTCCACCTAAGCACTCAAGACATGACCGTTACCGTTGAAGAAGGACGTGTCGAGTTGTCGCAAAATCTTACTCGCGAATCTTCGTTATCAGGTGACTCCGCCAGTCAACGCATCTCCGATTCGCCGAACCCGCAAGAGACATTCTTATCGCTTGGCCAAGGTGAAAAAGCGATCTACGCACAAAATACCCAAGCTAAGCATAAACTGCTTTCTGGCGATCTGGCACGGAATCTGGCTTGGCGGCGCGGTGTGCTCATTTTTGCAGGCGAGCCTCTAGAGCAAGTCGTTGGCGAGATAAGCCGCTATACCTCGGTAAAAATTGATATCGTCAACCCGAAGCTTAAGACCCTGGAAGTGGGCGGGAGGTTTGAAACCGGAGAACTAGAAGCACTGCTTGACGTACTCGAAGTAGGCTTCGGGGTTCAGGTTAGTCATGTCGCCCCCAAGCTCATAGAATTGCGCTAAGCAAAATGAAAAATCATAAAAACAAATCAGGGGTTATTTAATGCTGCAGTGTCTTACTTGGTGTGAGACCCAAAACAGAGCGCAGCAAATCCTCAGATTTTCGCGGTTTTGTCGGGCATTCGCGCTAAGCCTTTTCCCACTGTTTCTGGCTTGTCCGGTTAACGCTGAAGAGAAGGCCGAGCCCGAGAGACGTTATGCGGTAAACATCCCTAAACAAAATTTAGCGGATGCACTCAATAGCCTCTCTGAACAGACTCAACAGCTGCTGCTATTTCCATATCAAATAGCCAGCACTCTCGAGTCAGAGGCGGTTAGCGGCGAATATAGCTTGCACAATGCCATGGCCAAAATGCTAGAGGGTACGGGCTACACTGGGGGGCTCACTAAAAAAGGCGTGTTAATGATTTTGTTGTCGAAATCGGACGCACAATCCCCAACAACGATAAAAAGTGAGCCAAACATGCAATCAAAACAATCGTCATTAAGAGGTTTTTTCGCCTCCGTATTGGGCGCTTTCACAGCGTCCACCACCATCGTGGCCAGCGCTGAAATTGGCACAAATACAATTGAAGAAGTTATTGTCACCGCCGAGCGCAAAGAAGCGAGTGTTCAGAAAACCCCCATCGCGATGTCTGTATTCACCAGCGACCAAATTGAGCGAGACCAACTGCTAGACACTCGTGATCTGGCCCAATTATCGCCCAGCTTAACGTTCAATCAGGCGCTAGCGGGCTCTCAAATTTACATTCGTGGCGTTGGACAAGGTAACCCGATTACAGGAAGTAATCCGGGTGTAGCATTACATATTGATGGCGTTTATTTAGGGCACCCCTACACCAATAATGCGTCGTTCTATGACGCGGAACGATTCGAAGTTTTACGCGGGCCTCAAGGCACTCTATATGGCCGTAATAGCACCGGGGGAAGCATTAACATCATTACTAAATCGCCGGTTATGGAGCCTGAACTGCGGACGACGTTTGGAGTCGGGTCGCATGGTCGCACATGGTTGAAAGCAGCGGGTAATACGGTCTTAACCGAAGACCTTTTAGCTATTCGCGGAAGTGTTGTTATTGACAGTCGAGATGGGTATGTCGACAACCTAACAACAGGCAAGGAGCCCGATGATAGAGACTTAAAAGCGTTTAATGTAGCTGCGCTTTATACACCCTCAGATACGCTCGCCGTGTTACTCAAAGGTGACTATCAAAAGGATGAGCGGCTCGAAAAACCCATTTCTCACTTAAAATCGGTAGCGGGATCGGGTATTGACCCCACATTGTTTGGCGCACAAACCTCAAATAATGATGCCAGTAAGGTTTACAATGACTCAGATAGATTCCAAGAAGATACCTTTTGGGGCGCTAATGCAACCCTGACGTGGGATTTGGGGACAGCGACCGTAAAATCGATTACTGCTTACCGTGAATCTGACAATTTAGGCGGCCCAGGCGACAACGATGGAACCAGTTTCCCGGTCGTTTCAATTGAGTCAGATACCGTCGCCGACGAATTAACACAAGAACTGACCGTGTCGGGTACCGCGCGTGATGATCGTTTAGAGTGGATCACTGGCGTCAACTACTACAAAGATGACGTGACCACAGTATCACTGTCGGTGTTACCTTTCTTAACCAATTTGCTGCCCCCAGTTCCCAGTGTCACAGCAATTGATGGTTCCTCGGTTGCCGTCGCAGCACTCGCAGCGAGCTACAATGAGGAACTCACGTCTAAAAGCCTATTCGCGCAATTTAACTACTCGGCCACAGACTCGCTACGACTGACATTGGGCGCGCGATATACCCAAGATAAAAAAACCAAATTCCAAACCGTGCGGTCGAATATTACGCCCCCTGCAAGTCAGTGCGAGTCTCTAACCGACAGCAAAGATTGGAGCGCTGCAACGTGGAAACTCGGTGCCGATTTAACACCCAACGAAAACACCATGTTTTATGGCAGTATATCGACAGGGTTCAAGGCTGGCGGATTCAACTCTGGTGCGTGTGACGATGATTATGACGAAGAGAAAATCACCGCCTACGAAGTAGGTTTTAAAAGCCGACTCTTAGATGAGAGACTCATGCTCAATGGATCGGTGTTCTTCTATGATTACAGAGACCTTCAGGTCCGAGCATTTCAAGGCGCCGTGTTGCAAATTGCTAATGCGGGCGAGTCTGAAATCTCAGGGTTCGAACTCGACCTGCTTTACCAGCCGAATAACAGCTGGCGTTTTGACGCTGGCATCGCCTATTTAGACGCTGAATTCGCCAAAGCTTTACTAGACGACGCTATGATACCGGGTATCAAGCCGGAGGATGTGTCGGGCAACCGTATGGAACGCGCGCCAGAGCTAAAGTACAGCCTAGGCGCGCAGTACACTCACGGCAATGTTGACTATCGATACGAGCTGTCGTATTCCGATGATATTTATGTTGATTCATTTGAGAACGATTTCGCGAAAATCGACTCTCATACAGAACAAAACATTCGTGTGATTTGGCGTCCAAATGGCAGTAATAAGCTATCTATCCAAGCCTTCGTTGAGAATTTAACCGATGAAGAGTACGCAGACTACCTCATTCCCACATCATTTGTGGGGGGAGTAGCCGGCGCTTACGCTCCACCTAGAACTTGGGGTATGCTGGTTAATTGGGATCTTCTGTAATCCTCAAAAGCTCTGGTAGATCGAGTGCCAGAGCTTTATTCAAACCATCTGGCCTTGGAGTGCCTGTTTCATGAGGATTTACGCTCAACTTTATCTACTCACCCTCAACCTGATTTTCAGTGCGGGGCTTACGCATGCGCAACCATTATCACCGCCCCAACAAGTCTTTAACCACAGCGAATATAAGACGACTTTAGATTACACCGATAATCGATTGTGGCTGGCGTTACCAGACAAATACACCCCTGCGCAGCTGAATCCTGGGAACGTCTTGGATCAATCACCAACCTCTTCACCGACCGTAGACGTCTTTTATGTTCATCCTACCACTTACCTGAGCAACGCCAGCTGGATCGACCCTTTAGATAATCATTCGGCTACCCATGAAAATAAGCATTGGGTGCTAGCGTACCAGGCCAGCGTATTCAATAAGTGCTGCCGAATTTTTGCGCCTATTTACCGGCAAGCCTCGATTTATACCTATTTAGAGCCAAACGAGATGTTACGGGCTGAGATATTCGACATTCCTTATCAGGATGTGCTTGCGGCCTTTCGCAACTTTGCGAACTCACGCAGCCCGGCAGCACCGTTTATTTTGGCCAGCCACAGCCAAGGTACTCATCACCTACTCCGCTTACTGGCCGAGGAAATCGATGGTTCACCGCTACAGGATCGGCTCGTTGTGGCCTACATATTAGGTGCCACAGTCAGACCTGTTACGCCCGAATATCGATCTAAACTCAAAACACTCAAAGTGTGTACCAAAGCTGACGACACGGCTTGTTTTGTTCACTGGGATACCGTTGCAGATGGAGCCCGCGCGATGATGCCACCCAGTCAATCGGTCTGCGTAAACCCCTTATCATGGCGAGAAGATAGGGCCTTACGGGCCGCTCATGACCACAGAGGGGCACTGCCCGTGACACATAACTTTATAAGAGATTTTGGGCCGACCGACGTTCCCCGAGGCGACAAAATAACAAATCTAGAGAAACTTGAGGTCTCTCTTACCAAAGCACAATGCGTTGATGGTATTTTGCGGGTTGACCGACTGCCTGAGGACTACGCCAAAGGTCTTACGATCAACGGCAACTACCACATCCTGGATTTCAGTCTATTCTACGGTGACATTCAGCAGAACGCAGAAGACAGGATTGCAGTCTACAAAAAAAATCTATCGCTGAGCGTGAGGAATCCATGAAATTCAGGGCTGTTGCGCTCATAGTGGGAATACTGGCACTGTCGATTGACGCAACCTTCAGTATGGCAGAACCTGCTGACCGAATGCCGACAACGAATGTCCACTGGCAGATCGCGGCTCGAGAATTACCGCCACCCTTGGCGGCAAGTTCTGAACTTTACGAGCAGATCGCGCACAGTCCTCAACCGAAAATACACAGCGATTCTACGCAAAACGGTATTGACGAAGCGCAATGGAAAAAGCTGGTAGCAACGAGACAAGAAGCTAGTAATGCTCTGGATCTCGATAAGCTCGAATTCACATTCAATGTGTCGATCACTCGCATGAATGTCGAGGGAGTCAATGTCTTTGAAGTTAAACCTAAGCGAGTTCGATCAGAACTTGCCCACGCCCACCTGCTTTACTTACACGGCGGCGCCTATGTATTTAACGCCGGAAAAAGGGGCGCGTACGAAGCCATTATTATCGCTAGCTATACTGGGGTTACCGTGTGGTCGGTAGATTACCGCACTGCGTTGCAAGCGCCGCATCCTGCTGCT
>DOVB01000169.1:3714-4871 GCA_003520285.1 Halieaceae bacterium | reverse complement strand
CGTGGCGAGCTGACCACCAATACCCCAGACACGAGTGACATGATCAAAAGCCCCAGGACCACCGCGCTCGACAGTGGAGCGATCAAAATCGTAATCATTGACCAACTCCCGAGCATAAGCGCTCACCTCATAGTTCGTTGCACCATTAACCGCTCGGTGATTGGCGAGCACGAGCGACGTTTTGGTGTGATCGGTTTCCGCCAGCGTCGCAAAACCCGTATAGGCGCCAGGCCAGCCAAAGAACTTATCTTGATAAGCGAGCAAAAGATCCGACTGGTGCGAGTCGGATCGATGCTGTACCGCCAGGTTATATCGCTCCATATCATGGTCGCCATTGGTGACCGTGCCGTCGCTAGACGATCGAGCCGCCGCCAAGGCTATCGCCATTGAATCAGTAGCAGTCAGTGCTCGCGTCCGGGCAATGCCGAGGCTCTGCAAGGACATCGCATTTTCGCCAACCCCCAAAGTCAGGGTCGAAAAAGCCTCGATCGGCAATAACGCGTATTGCACAGAGCCCGCGGTCGCATTCATAGAAGCACTACCGTGCGCGCTTCCAACTCGAATAGACGGACGACTCAACAGATCGGGATCAATTGGCAGCTCTAACGCGTAGTGCCCAGTTTGCGGGTCCATAATGGTCATCGCGCCCACAGTAACTGCGGTATTTTCAAATGTTCCGCCTCGAATCAAAATATCAGCTTGCGACTCTGCTGCCCCTCGCGCTTGAATATCAGTCTCTGGATCGAATCTGAGTGCCGTAGCGATAGTCGACGCGCTTGCCGATGGATGCTGGTTCGCGACCCGCGCGGCTATCACGCTGACTTCCTCTAGAACCGGCGTATCAGCCCAGCTGGGCGAGCCACAAAGAGGCAAACCAATTGCCGCCAACCAAACCCTGAACGTGATACGTTGCATGAGAGATCCTTTCATCTGAGACGCGTTTTAACATCGCCATTTAAGCTTTCATCGCTTGACGCAGGAGTCTATCGAAAGGCATTGTTAATGTAAATTTAAGAATAAGGTTAACGATTACTGCTCAGCCAAAAGCCGGCGCGAGTGGCGCGCCAAAGATTGAGAGCACCGCGTCACAAGCGATCGACTTGCCCGTCGTTATGCGATGACCGTGGACCACTGATCTCGGCATTTCGGCATTTCGG
>DOVB01000169.1:0-3431 GCA_003520285.1 Halieaceae bacterium | reverse complement strand
GCATTTCGGCATTTCGGCATCTCGGCATCTCGGCATCTCGGCATCTCGGCATCTCGGCATTTTACAGGGCCTTGATATCACTTGACCCTTATCAGCCACATCGCTAGGCTCTTGCGCTTCTGTTATGTAAAGAATCACTTGCCATGACATCGCACTATTTTGACTTAGCCGGCAAAACCGCCCTCATTACCGGTGCTTCTAGCGGGCTGGGTGCACATTTTGCGAAAGTCTTGAGCCGTGAAGGTGCTCACGTGATCTTAGCCGCGCGCCGAAGTGAAGCCCTTGCTGAACAGGTGACCCAAGTACTCGACTCCGGCGGATCGGCTCGAGCACTCACTCTGGACGTCACCAGCCCTGACAGCGTAGTCGCCGGTTTTGAATCGATCTCTGCTATCGAGGGCACACTTGATATCCTGATCAATAACGCCGGCGTCGGCGACGAGCCAAAACGGTTCCTAGAGACCGATGAATCAGATTGGGCTTGGCAAATGCAAACCAATCTTGATGGCGCCTGGCGTGTTGCGCGAGAAGCTGCGAGGTGCATGGTCTCTTCTCAAACTCACGGCTCGATTGTCAATATCGCATCTATCTATGGCTTGAATACGGGCGCCATGAAAATTGCCTACAACGTATCGAAAGCGGGGGTGGTGCAGCTCACAAAATCGATGTCTATAGAACTCTGTCGCCACAACATTCGTGTCAACTCGCTGTGCCCAGGCTGGTTTTTAACCGACATTAACAGAGCTTATTTTGAGACCGAATCAGGTCAGCGCTACATAAAGGGTATCCCTATGCGTAAGCTTGGGGAATTCAAGGACTTAGATATCCCCTTGTTGATGCTTGCGAGCAACACCGCGGGGGCCTATATCACCGGCTCAAGCGTCGTGGTTGATGGCGGCATCAGCGAAACTCCCATTTAGAGTAAGCGCTAAAATTTGCAAGATAGCCAATCGCCCGAAGCAAAAAGCCTTTAACTTTACGCAGAGTTGCCTATACTGAGTATTGACGTTTTGCAGAGGCTCGGAGCACCGCAGTGCCTGCCTCTCAGTAGTGTCCATACTGTTAGATAAGGGTTGTTGTAATGAATGTCACATTGTGTCGATTACCGACTGCATCACGGCTCTCGCCATCCCAACGACACTCTGCTGCAGGGCTTCATCTGCCATACGTCCGCGACTAACCATTCACTATGACACAGCCATCGTCCCCCACCTTGAAACAAACCGTATTCTTAAGTGCGATACTCGCTCTGGCTTGGCTTCTGTGGTCTGGCTTATACAAGCCCTTAATCCTCGGGTTCGGTCTCTTATCATGCGTCTTAACCATGATTGTTGTTCGCCGCATGCAATTCTTTGATCGAGAGACCTACTCGCTTCAACCCAGTATCAAGCTGATGCGATACTGGCTCTGGCTGTTGGTAGAAATTGCTCACTCAAGCGTAGCGGTGGCCAAAGTGGTGCTTAATCCCTCGCTACCCATAAGCCCACGCGTAGTTCGGGTAACCGCCCCATCAGACCAAAGTTTCGAGCAGGTAATCCTGGGTAATTCGATCACCCTGACACCGGGCACTCTCACTTTGGATATTTTTGAGGGTACTCTACGTGTACATACGCTCACCGATGAAGGCGCAAGAGCCCTGCTGTCAGGTGAAATGCTTGATCGCGTCGCTCAGCTGAGTAAGGACACTTAAATGTTTGTCGTTACTGCCGCCGCTATCGCCGTTACCATGGCACTCGCTCTACTCCGAGCAATTTTGGGGCCGAGTGAATACGATCGGATTTTAGCGATTAATATGTTTGGTACCAAAACCGTATTACTGCTTGCGGTCTTATGCTTCGCAATGGGTCGGCCTGACTTTTTAGATTTAGCGCTGGCTTACGCTCTGATTAACTTCATTGGTATTCTTGCGGTACTCGAATTTTTTAAGCTCAAAGCCAATGGTGAGGAGCGTGATCACAATGCTTGATCAAGCCCTCAATCTATTGAGTTGGGCACTCTTACTCAGTGGTAGCTTTTTTGTGATTGTCGGTGGCATCGGTTCACTGCGAATGCCAGATCTGTATACCCGTATGCATGCAGCCAGCGTGACCGATAGTATGGCGCCAATACTCATCTTGAGCGGCTTAATGTTGCAAGCTGGCCTCTCACTTTACTCGGTCAAACTAGCGGCAATATTAGTGTTCCTATTGCTCACCGGACCAACTGCATCAAATGCATTAGCAAGCACAGCGCTGCTATCGAATCGGCAAAAAGTTGATGAGGAGCACCTCTGATGCTTGCTATTTTCAGCCTTTTCTTGCTAACGCTTCTGGTCATTACAGCAGCCGCAGCGATTCAAGCAAGCAACTTGTTCGTATCGGTCATGATGATGGGCATTTTCAGTTTGCTCATGGCCATCAATTTTTTCTTGCTCGATGCTGCCGATGTCGCCCTCACCGAGGCTGCGGTGGGCGCCGGTATTTCCACCGTTTTATTCTTGGGTGCACTCGCTTATTTAAACCCCCATGAACATAGGCGCTCGCCAAAACGGACTCTGGGTCTGGTGCTAGTGTCCATTGGTGGTCTTCTGATGGCCTATGCCAGTTTTCATGCCCCAGAATTTGGTGATCCTAGTGCACCGACTGCGCTGCATCTTACGCCTTGGTTTATGCAAACAACGGCAAAAGAGATCGATATTCCCAACGTCATTACCGCCATTTTAGGAAGCTTCCGAGGCTACGATACGCTGGGTGAAGTCTTTGTCGTCTTCACCGCTGGGATCGGCGTTTTATTTCTATTGAGTTCGCCTAAAACTACCTCTGTACCGACGTCTAAGATAGTCGGCTTGCGCCACTACGTGATTCCGCGACTGGTAGGTCGCTTGTTAATACCGTTTATCTTCCTATTCGGCTTGTATGTGCAATTCCATGGTGAGTACAGTCCGGGCGGCGGCTTTCAAGCTGGGGCGCTCATCGCGGCCTCGATCATTTTATATGCACTACTCGAGGGGCAAGATCGAGCACTCAAGGCCATACCTCAATCAGCACTCACCTTTCTGATGTGTTCAGGCGCACTGCTCTATACCCTGGTGGGTATTGCGGGTCTTGTAAATGGGGGCTACTTTCTAGATTACAGCGTGTTAGCAAAGGACTCGGTCGTCGGCCAGCAGATGGGTATTATCCTTATCGAGGCCGGCGTGGGAATGACCGTGACTGGCGTTCTGTTGAAGATATTCCACGCTTTCGTGTCACGAGGTCAATCACAGTGATTGTACTGAGTTTTTACCACTATTGGGTGTTCATAACACTGCTCATGATGGGCTTCTACACGGTCATCGTGAAACAAAATCTGGTTAAAAAATTGCTTGGGCTATCGCTATTCCAATCGGCTGTATTTCTGCTCTTTATTGGCGTTGCTAAAGTCACCGACGGGACCACACCCATCTTGCACCC